>NZ_JBPWAP010000099.1:0-13908 GCF_051776705.1 Bacillus cereus group sp. BceL291
AATTAAACAATAAACAAATTAGATGGAGCGCCGTATGAGGTGAAAGTCTCACGTACGGTGTGGAGTGGGGGAAAAGGTAGAGATAACTTCAAATCCTTACCTATCACTAACCATCAGCTGGTGTTAATGCTGTAGAGAATAAGAATGGACGTGAACGAACTTTTAACCAGTCAATTAAGTTTTGTTTCCCTGCTACATATCCACCAATTACCCCAATTGCTTTTGATAATGTACCAATTTGGAAATCAACTTTATCAGAAAGACCGAAGTGCTTTACAGTTCCTGCACCTTTTCCAAGTACACCTGAACCGTGTGCATCATCTACGTATGTCATTAAATCTAACTCTTCTGCAATCTCAACAATTTCTGGTAGTTTTGCAACATCTCCATCCATTGAAAAGACACCGTCTGTAATTACCATTAATTTATTGTAAAGACCTGATTCTTTCGCCGCAATTGCTTTTTGGCGTAAATCTTCCATATCCGAATGTTTATAAACAATAATTTTTGCTTTTGATAGACGACTACCATCAATAATAGAAGCATGGTTTAATTCGTCTGAAAGAATTGCATCATTTTTATCCATAACAGCTGAAATCGCTGCCATATTACAGTTAAATCCTGATTGATAAGCAATTGCTGCTTCTGTATGTTTAAACTTTGCAATTGTTTCTTCTAACTTAATATGCAAATCTAAAGTACCGTTAATTGTACGAACAGCCCCTGCTCCAACACCGTACTTATGAATAGCACCAATTGCTGCTTCTTGCAAACGGCTATCTGTTGCTAATCCAAGATAGTTGTTTGAAGATAAGTTAATATATTCTTTTCCGCCAATTGTAATGATCGGTCCATTTGAACTCTCAAGCGGATCAATTACGTTATAAAGCCCCTTTGATTTTAAATCCTCTAAATTTTCTTCTAAAAATTTCGCAAGTGTTTTACTAGACATCGTGAAGCCTCCCATCGTTCATGTAAGCGGATTATTGTCTTAATAGTTCTAATAATCCCTCTACTAGCTTAACACGTTTTCAGAATTTATTATAGAAAAATAGTTTAAAGTAACCGCTTACAATTTTAGATTATATATGATTCATTACAATAAATCTATTATTTACTTTTCATATTTGATAGAATTAAAAAAATATTTCAGGAGGTTTCAAACATGGCATTTACAGAATCTGATGTATACAATAACACAGCATTTTTCGAACAATATATGAAACGAAGATACCGAGAAAATAGCCCAAATGAATCCATTGAAAAACCAGTATTCTTTCAGCTCATTGGTCATGTACGAGGAAAACAAATTCTCGATTTAGGCTGTGGTGATGCTAAGTTTGGCGCGGAATTATTAGAAAAGGGATGCTACTCTTACACCGGCATTGAAGGCTCCGAACTTATGTATGAAAAAGCTAAAAAACAACTAGAAAATAAAAATGGATCTGTTCATTTTTTAAACCTCAAAGATTATACCTATCCCTCTTCCACTTTTGATTTAGTAACATCTAGACTCGCCTTACATTATATTGAACATCTTGATAGCATTTTTCAAAATGTGTTTCAAACTTTAAAAACAAGTGGCACCTTTACCTTTAGCGTTCAACATCCCGTTATTACTTCTTCGTTTGAAAGCTTACAAACAAGTGGTAAAAGAACGAGTTGGCTCGTCGATGATTACTTTAAACTAGGCAAACGGGTTGAACCATGGATTGACCAAGAAGTTATTAAATATCATCGTACAACGGAAGATTATTTCACATTATTACAGCAAGCCGGATTTACCATTACATCATTAAAAGAAGCTACACCAAATCCAACCTATTTTCAAAATGAAGAAGAGTATAAACGTCGCTTACGTATTCCTCTCTTCCTCTTATTTTCTTGTACCAAATAAAAAAAACGATGAATCACTCATCGTTTTTTTTATCTCATTACCTGAGCAACTTCTTTAACTACACGTCTTCCTCTTCCGTGAGGTATACAAAGCGGTGTTCCAAACAACGGATCCGTACTAATTTGACACTCCATTCGGAATACATCACGTACTAGTTTCTCATCTACCACTTCTTCAGGTTTACCTTGTGCATATATTTGTTTATCTTGAATGGCTACAATGTTATCTGCATAGCGACATGCTAAATTTAAATCGTGTAATACCATGACAATTGTTCTTTGTTCTGTTTCATTTAATTCGAATAATAAATCTAGCACCTCAATTTGGTGAGTCATATCTAAATATGTAGTAGGCTCATCCAGTAAAATAATATCTGTATCTTGTGCAAGCGTCATTGCAATCCAAGCACGTTGTCGTTGTCCACCTGAAAGAGCATGCACATCACGCTCAGCAAATTCTGTCATACCTGTTGCTGCAAGTGCCTTCTGTACCATTTCCTCATCTTTTTCTGACCACTGTTTCAGCCATGTTTGATATGGATAGCGTCCTTGTTTTACAAGTTGCAATACTGTAAGCCCTTCAGGTGCTTGCGGTCCTTGCGGTAAAATTGCCATTTGACGAGCAATTTGCTTAGTTTGCATACTTTGAATAGCTTGATTATCTAACAAAATGTCACCAGTTGTTGGCTTTAATAATCTAGCTAGTGAACGTAATAAAGTTGATTTCCCGCAACCGTTGGAACCGATAAAGATTGTAATTTCACCTTTTGGAATTTCTAAATTCAACTCATCAATAATAATTGTTTCACCATAAGACAACGTCAAACGTTTCGTCTCCAATGCTTTTTGCATATTCATCTCCCTTTATGAATTCCGACTTTTATAAAGTAAATAAATAAAATAAGGTGCACCAATTGCTGATGTAAATACCCCTGCTGGAATTTCAAGTGGTGTGAAAACTGTACGCCCAATTAAATCTGCAGCAAGTACTAGAATTGCACCAACAATAGCTGCAACTGGGAGTAATGCACCGTATAAAGAACCAACTAGCCTTCGTGAAATATGAGGTGCCATTAAACCGACAAATCCAATTCCTCCGGCGAAGGCAACTGCTCCCCCAATTAAAGCCGTACTAAGTAATAACATGAATACGCGTGACTTCGTTAAAGGAACACCAAGTCCTACCGCAATATCATCCCCTAGCTCTTGCGCATTTAAATGTCTAGCAGCTATAAATGATATTACCGTTAAAATGAGAACCCACGGTGCAAGCACCATAACGTTTTGCCATGAAGAACCATAAACAGTACCTGTAATCCATACATTCGCTTGACTCGCTTGATAAATTGGTGCTAACAACATAAACAAAGTCGTTGCCGCTTTCGTTAATGCCCAAAACCCCACACCAATTAAAACAAGACTAATCGGCGATAACCCGTCATTTCTCCATGCAAATAAATATACAAAAAGCGCCACAATCGTTGCCCCAACAAAGGCTGCTAACGGCATATAATGAATGCTTACAGTTAGCGCATTATTTTTATCACTAAATATAGCTAAAAACAATACAACTGCAACACTTGCCCCGCCCGTAATCCCGATGATATCCGGAGAAGCAAGTGGATTTCGAACGAGACCTTGTAAAATACATCCTGCTACAGCAAGCGCAATTCCTACGAGGATGGCAATTAAAATACGCGGCATACGAAACTTATTTACAACCATGTTAGACATCGCATCGCCATTTCCAGTGATCGCTTGCCATACATCATAAGGAGCAATTTTCATGTCTCCCATACCTGCACTCGCAAAAAATAATCCTATTAAAACAACTAATAAACTAAATAAGACGAGACAAGCTCGTTTATACATTAAAAACGAGGGCCCGCCTTTCCCTATACGAAACGGAATATATTTCTTCATTTGCTAAGCCCTCTCTTACGTGCAATATAAATAAAGAATGGAGCTCCAATAAATGCTGTCATAACTCCTACTGGTACTTCTTGTGGCATAATGACATATCTTGCTGCTATATCAGCTAAGATTAATAGTATTGCACCTAATAAACCGCTATACGGTACTCTCCACCTATGATCTACTCCAACTAGAAATCTGGCAAAATGCGGAGTAATAATTCCAATAAATCCAATTGGGCCAGCAACCGCAACCGAACCACCAGACAACAGTACAATAATAAGTAACACGAATGATTTCATTAAAATTGTTCGTTGTCCAAGTCCTTTCGCGACGTCTTCTCCCATCATCAATGTGTTTACTTTCCCTGCCATCATAAGAGATGCAATCCATCCTATTAATAAATATGGGAATACAGATTGTAAAATTTCTAACTTTCTCCCTTGCACAGATCCAGCAAGCCAAAATAATACCTCTTCAAGTGCTTTTTCATTTAACACAAGTAATCCTTGTGTTAATGATGAAAATAACGCACTAATTGCGACCCCTGCTAACGTTAACTTAAGAGGAGTAGTTCCTTCTTTTCCTAAAGAACTAGAAGCAAATACAAGTACAGCTGCAACCGCCGCTCCTAAAAAGGCAATCCATGTGAAAGCTGATAATGATGTTACTGAAAAGATTACAATTGCTACAACTATGAAGAACGCAGCACCTGAATTTAATCCAATAAAATCTGGAGAAGCAAGTGGATTCTTAGTTAAAGTTTGCATAAGACAACCAGCAATGGCTAAACTAGCACCAACACTAGCTGCAATTAACGCCCTAGGCAGACGTACATTTTGAATAATAATATGTTCATTGGAACCGTTAAAATGGAAAAAAGCATCCAATGCTAGTTTCCAACTCGTATTTGTATACCCGAAAATAATACTTCCCCAAATACAAATAACGACTGCAATGATTCCAACAAATAATCCAATCCATTTTGCTCGATTTGTTTTTAATAACATGCAGCGTTTCCCCTTCAATGTATAATGATACGTTGTTAGTGTATTTCAACTTAATTCTCATTGTCAACGGAAATGAGAATTATTTTCATCCATATGTATTGACAATAAAAAGATAAAGACTTAACATCATGCTTGCTATTGAAAAAATTCTCACTATGTAGGGGGTACATAATGAATTTCATGCGAAAAAATTCGTTTACAGTATTTGTATTTTTATTAGCCTTTTCACTACTTTTAAGTGCTTGTGGAAAATCAAATACGAAAGAAGATACAAAAGAAGATACAAAAAAAGAAATGATTACGGTTGAACATGCAATGGGTAAAACAGAAGTTCCTGCTAATCCAAAACGTGTAGTTATCTTAACAAATGAAGGAACTGAAGCTTTACTTGAATTAGGTGTGAAACCAGTTGGTGCTGTAAAGTCTTGGACTGGTGACCCATGGTATCCACATATTAAGGATAAAATGAAAGATGTAAAAGTTGTTGGTGATGAAGGACAAGTTAACGTTGAAACAATTGCTTCTTTAAAACCAGACTTAATTATCGGTAATAAAATGCGCCACGAAAAAGTGTACGAACAACTAAAAGCAATTGCACCTACTGTGTTCTCAGAAACATTACGTGGTGAATGGAAAGATAACTTCAAATTTTATGCAAAAGCATTAAATAAAGAAAAAGAAGGTCAAAAAGTTGTAGCTGATTACGAATCACGTATAAAAGATTTAAAAGGCAAACTTGGCGATAAAGTAAACCAAGAAATCTCTATGGTTCGTTTCATGCCTGGTGATGTTCGTATTTATCATGGCGATACATTCTCTGGTGTTATTTTAAAAGAACTTGGATTTAAACGTCCTGGAGATCAAAATAAAGATGATTTTGCAGAGCGTAACGTATCTAAAGAGCGTATTTCTGCTATGGATGGTGACGTATTATTCTACTTCACATTCGATAAAGGAAATGAGAAAAAAGGATCTGAACTAGAAAAAGAGTATATAAACGATCCTCTATTTAAAAATTTAAATGCAGTAAAAAATGGTAAAGCATACAAAGTTGATGACGTTATTTGGAATACAGCTGGTGGCGTAATGGCCGCTAACCTACTATTAGATGACATCGAAAAACGCTTTGTTAAATAATATTTCCTTAACCAGCTCCCTTCTGTGGAGCTGGTTATTTTTCAATTCACTTAAATGTCACATTATTTCGTTTTGTATTTTTATTCCCAATATGTTATATTGAGAAAGTAAATAGAATATATTTTCTTTATATCAGAATAAGTGTTTTAATCTAAATTTTCTGATTAATCACTATTTTATTTTCTTTTAGAATTCAATTATTACATTTGAAAACGCTTATCATCTCGTTTTCAGGGCAAAATACAGTAACGGTCGAAGAAAAATAGAACTTTTTTAGAAATTTTCTTTCTATTTCCATATAATTCTATTGACTTCTAAATATTTTGTAAATTAAAATGATTACATAAATATCCGTTATACAGGATTAGGGGGAAACAAAAATGGATGCAGCTTTAAAATTAGA
Source organism: Bacillus cereus group sp. BceL291 (assembly GCF_051776705.1). Classification (NCBI taxonomy): domain Bacteria; kingdom Bacillati; phylum Bacillota; class Bacilli; order Caryophanales; family Bacillaceae; genus Bacillus; species Bacillus cereus group sp. BceL291. The sequence goes on from NZ_JBPWAP010000099.1 coordinate 6,361, forward strand.
CAAAGCTGGAGAGCAACAATCACCAAAAAAACATCCACCAGGGTTATACTTGTTGTTCTTTACAGAAGCATGGGAAAGATTTAGTTATTACGGAATGCGTGGCTTATTAGTTCTTTATTTAACAACGAGCTTAGTAAGTGGCGGTTTAGGATTTGATAAAGCAGTTGCCGTTCAAATTTACGGTATTTTCACAATGTTAGTATACTTCACACCGATTCTCGGCGGTTGGTTAACTGACCATTTCATTACGAAACGACATGCCATTACTATTGGCGGTATCATTATGGCGATTGGTAACTTCGTACTATTTTCAATGAATACGAAAACTGGACTATTTTTAGGATTAGGCTTATTAGTTATTGGTAATGGATTCTTCAAACCAAATATTTCGACTTTACTAGGTCAATTATATAGCGACAACGATTCTCGTCGTGATAGTGCCTTCACTATCTTCTACATGGGAATTAACTTAGGAGCTCTTATCGCTCCATTCATTTGCGGTTACTTCACAGATTACAAATATGGATTCCTAACAGCTTGTATCGGTATGATCATTGGACAGGTTGCTTTTAATTTCTTAGCACCTCGTTACTTAGGAACAATTGGTACAACTGTTGTAGGTAAAAAGTCTAAAGAAAAGACTGCAAAAGTAATTGAGAAAAAACCTTTAACATCACAAGAGAAAAAACGTACAGCTGCAATTTTAATTTTAACTTGTTTCGTTGTATTCTTCTGGGCAGGCTTTGAACAAGCTGGTAGTTCTTTAACACTTTACACAGATAAGTTCGTAGATCGTACAATTGGTGGATTTACAATTCCAACACCTTGGTTCCAATCTGTAAACCCACTATTCATTATCTTACTAGCATTACCTGTTTCAGCTTTATGGATTAAACTTTCAAAAACAAAAAATGGTGATTTAAAAATCCCTACAAAAATGGCTTTCGGTATGATTTTACTAGGAATCGGGTACTTAGTTTTAACTTTAGCTGTTCTAAAAACTGGTAGCGATGAAGGTAACATTACAATGAAGGCAAACTTACTATTCATTGTATTCACTTACATGTTCCATACAATCGGTGAATTATTCTTATCACCAATCGGATTATCTATGGTTAGTGCAATCGCTCCTGTTAAATTAGCATCATTATTAATGGGTGTATGGTTAGCTGGTACTGGATGTGCAAACTTCTTAGCAGGACAATTAGCTGCTTTCACTCAATCTTTAGGATATTTAGAAGTATTCGCAAGCATCGGTATTATCGTAATCGTACTGGGATTAGTACTTCTTATGTTCTCTAAGAAAATTGCACATATGATGGAATAACAAAAAAGACGCTTCTAATTTTAGAAGCGTCTTTTCTATTACTTCTCCTCTAAAGCCGTCACGTTCACGTGAACGCTTTCTCCAGGATTAGATACATCATACACTTGAGCAACCCCGCTCTGCTCGTCACAGCTCTCAATCCATACTGGTACGCCCTCATATGTAACGTCAATTCTACTTGAAGAAGATAAGATTTGTTTCACACGTTTCACATCCATACTACTATCCCTCCTTTTGCTTACTACACTCCTTTCTATTTTTTCTTTTCCTTTTAGAATATATTCCGTAAGGCAGCATGTTGATTGATAGTCATTTCTTCCTCACATGCTAATATTTACTCTCTCGCTACCTTTCTGACAAATAAAAAAAGACGTATATTCTACACGTCTTTTTCCATAATATTCAAATTTTAAGAAAATAATGTTTTTACTACCGCACTTACTTTATCATTATGGATTTGATAATACACTTCTAATCCTCGTCTTTCAAAGCGTACTACTTTATTTTGCTTTAACTTCGTTAAATGTTGTGAAACAGTTGATTGTGGAATTTCTAATACTTCCTGTAGCTGTGTTACATTACATGTTCCTCTTTGCATAAGTTCCATTACTAGACGTAGACGAAGTGGGTGAGCTAACGCTCTTAACATTTGTACATCTTCTTCTGAAATACGACATTCGAATTGATTTTGGCTCATAAAGTTCCCCTCATTTTCGTTTTTATTTGCGTTTTTATGTTCTTTTTATTTATTTATATATCTGTTCTTATATTTCCTGTTACGACATAACTTTATCAACCTATAAAGCCGAAAAATTTTTCCATCTTCATCAGCAAAAATTCAGGAAAAAATCCTTGCTGATTTTGAATATTATACTATATGATATAACGAAAAAGCAAAATAATGGCCTACGAATACTTTGCTTGCAAACGTTGTTTTATCAGGCTTTTTGTTATATTTTCACCTCATTGAAATGCACAGTAACGGTATTGTAAAATACCGTCTATAATTGATAACCTATCGTAATGTAGTTGAACTATAATTAACCTCTTTGTTACGCTAAAAGGAATTTTCAGTAAAAAGAGATGATGTGATATTAAAAATTTGTTTCTTATTTTTTATTCGTATTGCAAGCGGTTGGATTGTTGTGCAAAACTTCCTATTAAATCCACTCACCGTTCCCCCCACTAGATCAAACAGGACAGATAATTGCATATATCAAACTTTATACTTAATATAAAAGACTTCATCTAATATACGCCTATAAGGAACATGCCATCTGAATAAGCAAAATAATATGCACATAGTTTATACAGCACACTTAAATTCATTTGAGTGTGTTTTTTGTCTACTTTATGAACAAAGCTTTTCTTTTAACACTATTATGGAATAATTATACTTTTTTACGTTGACAATAGTGTTGAAGGAGAATATACTAAGCATGTAAGTTGATTGTGAATAGTTTCACAAATAATGTGAATTTCTTCACATATAATAGATAGGAGTTGTCATTATTATGAGTACTTGGACACAAATTTATGACCCGTTAAACAATATTTGGTTATCTGCACTAATCGCAGCACTTCCAATCTTTTGTTTCATCATTTGTTTAATGGGATTCAAAATGAAAAGTTACATGGCTGGTCTTTATAGTGTGATTGTCGCTATTATCCTTGCAATATTTGTTTATAAAATGCCAGCAACAGTAGCTGTAGCATCTGCCGGATTCGGTGTTTTATCTGGATTTTATCCAATTTGTACTATCGTTATCGCTGCAATTTTCCTTTACAAATTAACTGTTAAAACAGAGCAATTCAATATTATTCGCGATAGTATTTCAAGCATTACAAATGATCAACGTTTACAAGTATTATTAATCGCTTATTCTTTCGGTGCTTTCTTAGAAGGCGCAGCTGGTCTAGGGGTTCCAGTTGCTATTACAGCTGCACTACTTGTGGGTATGGGCTTTAATCCATTAAAAGCAGCAGGTATTTGTTTAGTAGCTAATATTGCTGGTGGTGCTATGGGTGCTATGGGTATTCCAGTTACAGTACCAGCACAATTAACTCAACTTGACGCATTAACTATTGGTCGTCAAACTGTTCTTATTTTACCTTTCATTAGTGTTATCTTACCTTTCTTACTTGTTTCAATGGTCGATGGAATTAAAGGTATTAAAGAAACTTGGCAAGGTATTCTTGTAAGTGGTGTTTCTTTCGCTATTACTCAATTCGCTGTAACTTACTTCTTAGGCGCAGAACTTACTAATATTTTCGCAGCCGTTGTAAGTATGATCTCTCTTGCATTATTCTTACGTGTTTGGCAACCAAAATCTTCTACTAAAGAAGAAAAACAAGAAACTAAAGTATCACATACATTCAATCAAATTTTATATGCTTGGTCTCCATTCGTATTCTTAACTGCATTTGTAACAATCTTTAACTTAAAACCGATTAAAGCTTTATTTGCTCCAGATGGTGCGTTAGCAAACTTAGTATTTAACATTCAGTTCCCTGGTCTTCATAATGCTGTTATGAAAACTACACCAATTACAAAAGCTGATACACCTTTCGCAGCTGTTTTCAAATTTGATGTATTCTCTTCTACAACTACTGCGATTGTACTAGCAATTATCGTTTCACTTATCGTTTACCGCGTAAAAGGTAAAATGGTTAAAGAATTAATGATTGAAACAATGAAAGAATTAAAAGCTCCAGTATATACAATTTGTAGCGTTATCGCGTTAGCTTACGTAGAGAACTACTCTGGTATGTCATCTACACTTGGACTTGCATTCTCTTCTACTGGTAATGCATTCCCAATTCTTTCTCCAATCTTAGGATGGATTGGCGTATTCATTACAGGTTCAGTAGTTTCAAGTGGTTCTTTATTCGCACCACTTCAAGCAGTAACAGCAGACCAGTTAAACATCGTCCCTTCTACACTCGTTGCCTTAAACGTAGTAGGTGGTACAATGGCAAAAATGGTTTCACCACAATCTGTAGCAGTTGCTTGTGCCGCAGTTGGACTAGTTGGTAAAGAATCTGCTCTATTTAAAACAGCAATGAAATACAGTTTAATCTTCTTAGCTGTTATTAGCTTACTTCAATTAAACGCTGTATTTAATATCTTTTAAAAATAAAACACCGATCCAAATGGATCGGTGTTTTTCACATTACATTTCTTTATTTTTTAATAAAGAAGCTCCAGCAATTTCAGGGTGAGTCATTTCGAATGGATCTAAAATAATATCCAATTCCTCTTCTGTCAGTACACCATGCTCTAAACATAACTCCCTAACAGATTTTCCTGTTTCAATCGCTTCACGTGCAATACGAGATGCTGCTTCATAACCAATATGAGGATTAACTGCTGTAATAATTCCAACACTTTTCTCAACATATTGCTTCAGCAATTCTTCATTTGCTGTAATTCCTTCAATACAATATTCACGGAATACACGGAATCCATTATTCATAATACTAATAGATTGAATTAAATTAAATACAAGCACAGGCTCCATTACGTTTAACTCTAATTGTCCCGCTTCTGATGCTAGGCAAATTGTATGATCATTTCCAATTACTTGGAATGCGACTTGGTTAATCACTTCTGCCATAACTGGATTTACTTTACCTGGCATAATCGATGAACCTGGCTGACGTGCTGGCAATTGAATTTCAGCCAACCCAACACGTGGCCCAGACGCCATAATACGAAGATCGTTTGCAATTTTAGACATGTTCATCATACATACTTTAAGTGCTGCAGATACTTCTGTGTATGCATCTGTATTTTGCGTTGCATCAACTAAATGCTCTGCACCAACAAGTGGGAACCCACTAAACGTTCTTAAATGTTTTACCACCTGTTCAATATACGTAGGATTTGCATTTAATCCTGTACCAACAGCTGTCGCCCCCATATTCACTTCATATAAATGTTGACGAGACTGTTTAATTCTTTTTATATCGCGCGCAAGCACTCGGCTATACGCTTCAAATTCTTGTCCAAGGCGAATTGGTACTGCATCTTGTAAATGTGTGCGTCCCATTTTAATAACGTGATCAAACTCTTTTGCTTTTTTAAGAAAAGCAGAATGAAGTTCCTCCATTGTAATAAGAAGCTTTTCTAACATCATAAGAGTTGCAATATGAATCCCTGTTGGAAACGCATCGTTCGTTGATTGGGCCATGTTCACATGAGTGTTTGGGCTAATTTTCGCATACGCCCCTTTTTCATATCCCATACGTTCTAACGCTCTATTCGCAATTACTTCATTTGTATTCATATTAATAGAAGTTCCGGCTCCGCCTTGAATAGGATCCACGATAAATTGATCATGAAACTTTCCATCAACAATTTCTTGCGCTGCTTCTGCAATTTCATGTCCAATGTCTTTAGCTAAGTAACCAGTGTCTATATTCGCAAGCGCCGCCGCTTTTTTCACAATTGCCATTGCTGTAATGAGTGATGGATGAATGCGATATCCTGTAATTGGGAAGTTTTCTACGGCACGTAATGTTTGTACACCATAATAAGCTGCACTTGGTACTTCTTTTTCACCTAAAAAATCTTTTTCTATACGTATATCCTTCGTTGCTATCATTTTTATCACCTATACTTTTTCATTCTAAATCCTTATCCAAAAAATCCGCCCTCTAAAAACACGAGTATCATTCAGAAGAATTTTTCAGTATCCACCTTCACTATATAGCACCTTTTTTGAAAGCGCAAACATTTATTTTTCTGTATATCCTTTTTATTAAAGTTTATAGAAAATCATTCTCCTACTTTCCTTATTTCCACTCGTTTAATTTGATGCATATCCTTTTCAAGGACTTTAAAATAAAAACCGTGTTTCTCAATAATATCTCCTTCAGCAACGATTTGTTTTTGTACCATAATCCAGCCACCAATTGTATCTACATCATCAGCAATTAAATGTATGCCAAGCAAATCATTTACTTCACTAATAAGCACTTTTCCCTCTACGATTTTATAACCTTCACTTACATGCTCTATAGGTGGATTCTCATCTTCATCGTATTCATCTCGAATTTCTCCAACAATTTCTTCTAAAATATCTTCTAGTGTAACAATCCCTGCTGTACCACCATATTCATCATACAATACAGCTAATGGAATGTGTTTTCTTTGCATTTGTAATAGTAAATCATGAATTGGAATATTTTCTAGCACTTCAATAACTGGCCTTGTATATGGCATAATCGAGCACTCCTCGTCCCGATTACCATCCATATAACGAATAAATAAATCTTTTACATTAACCATCCCAATAATTTCATCTTTATCTTCACCAAATACAGGATATCTCGTGTACTTTTCTTGCGCGATTACTTTAATATGTGTTTCAAATGGTTCGTCCTCATATAAGCCTACAACTTCCGTACGAGGTACCATAATTTCTTTTGCTACTCTATTATCAAATTCAAAAATATTATTTACATATTTAAATTCCCTTTGGTTAATCTCTCCGCTCTCATAGCTCTCAGATAAGATTAACCTTAATTCTTCTTCTGAATGAGCTACTTCATGTTCAGAAGCTGGATGTAATCCGAATAAACCAGTTACAACCCTCGCTGAACCATTCAAAGCCCAAATGAACGGATACATAACTCGGTAAAAATAAATAAGTGGTTTCGATAACAATAAGCTAACTTGTTCTGCTTTTTGTATAGCAAATGTCTTTGGAGCAAGTTCCCCAATGACAACATGTAAAAATGTAATTACTGCAAAGGCAATAATAAATGAAACTGTACTAGAAATTGCAGGTGAGAATTGTAATTTTAAAAACAACGGCTCGAGTAAATGTTTAATGGTTGGTTCCCCTAACCACCCGAGCCCTAAAGCAGTAATTGTAATACCTAGCTGACAGGCCGATAAATATTCATCTAAATTTGTAGTTACCTTTTTAGCGGCCAGTGCACCTCGTCTTTTTTCGCTAACGAGTTGATCAATACGACTGCTACGTACCTTAATAATTGCAAATTCAACAGCCACAAAAAATGCTGTTAACCCAATAAGAATGACTACCATCAATAATTTTAAAATATCCACATATGCTCTTTAGCTTTCTTAGCTAAAGTTACACCTCCTCGTATGATTAAGTTAGGTTTTTTAGGGACGGGATGTACCTATAAACCCAAGAGTATCTATTTTTATGAGATACTTAAATTTGTAGATAGAGTGTTGCCGACCA
>NZ_JBPWAP010000100.1:0-13769 GCF_051776705.1 Bacillus cereus group sp. BceL291
GTTCGACTCCTCTCGGGCGCGCTTTTATTAACGGGAAGTGGCTCAGCTTGGTAGAGCACCTGGTTTGGGACCAGGGGGTCGCAGGTTCAAATCCTGTCTTCCCGATATTCCTAAAAACATGGGGCCTTAGCTCAGCTGGGAGAGCGCCTGCCTTGCACGCAGGAGGTCAGCGGTTCGATCCCGCTAGGCTCCACTTATATTAATATCATTTATGGCGGTGTAGCTCAGCTGGCTAGAGCGTACGGTTCATACCCGTGAGGTCGGGGGTTCGATCCCCTCCGCCGCTACCATAAAGGACCTTTAGCTCAGCTGGTTAGAGCAGACGGCTCATAACCGTCCGGTCGTAGGTTCGAGTCCTACAAGGTCCACCATTAGACGTATATATCTCGGAGGTATACCCAAGTTCGGCTGAAGGGATCGGTCTTGAAAACCGACAGGCGGCGAGAGTCGCGCGGGGGTTCGAATCCCTCTACCTCCTCCATTTTTTCTAAAGTGAATATTTTATCATCGCGGGGTGGAGCAGCACGGTAGCTCGTCGGGCTCATAACCCGAAGGTCGCAGGTTCAAATCCTGTCCCCGCAACCAAATGGTCCCGTGGTGTAGTGGTTAACATGCCTGCCTGTCACGCAGGAGATCGCCGGTTCGACCCCGGTCGGGACCGCCATTTTTTACATAAAGGCTCGGTAGCTCAGTCGGTAGAGCAGAGGACTGAAAATCCTCGTGTCGGCGGTTCGATTCCGTCCCGAGCCACCATTTTGAAATCACGAGCCGACTTAGCTCAATTGGTAGAGCAACTGACTTGTAATCAGTAGGTTGGGGGTTCAAGTCCTCTAGTCGGCACCACTTTCAAAATGAGCCATTAGCTCAGTTGGTAGAGCATCTGACTTTTAATCAGAGGGTCGAAGGTTCGAGTCCTTCATGGCTCACCATTTACAATTTAATGCGGGTGTAGTTTAGTGGTAAAACAAGAGCCTTCCAAGCTCTGGTCGAGAGTTCGATTCTCTTCACCCGCTTTTCAATTATGGGCCTATAGCTCAGCTGGTTAGAGCGCACGCCTGATAAGCGTGAGGTCGATGGTTCGAGTCCATTTAGGCCCACCATAATTGTTCCGCAGTAGCTCAGTGGTAGAGCTATCGGCTGTTAACCGATCGGTCGTAGGTTCGAGTCCTACCTGCGGAGCCATATTTATAGAGAAGTACCCAAGTGGCTCAAGGGGCTCCCCTGCTAAGGGAGTAGATCGCGAACGCGGTGCGAGGGTTCGAATCCCTTCTTCTCTGCCAGAACTGGCCCGTTGGTCAAGTGGTTAAGACACCGCCCTTTCACGGCGGTAACACGGGTTCGAATCCCGTACGGGTCATACTAAAAGAGATAGCATAATCTGCTATCTCTTTTTTGTTGTATAAAAGTGAACTTTGGATAGTCTGCTTTTTTATGCAATAGAAGAAATATGAAGTATGGGCTGTTGCAGTTGGGTATATAGAGCGGTAAATACAATCATGTTGTTTATTTGGGCCTGTATGAATATGAAGGAACTATCTATCTAAAATGATACCTCAAGTTGAACTTTTACCCCAGCTGTATGGCTGTAGCCTCCTACACTTGGAGAAACCGATGAAAATAAATAATATATAGAAGAAGCTGCTTTCTCTCAACAGGTGTGATCTACTGAAGACAGCTTTTTTATGTTGTCAGTATTGTCGAGTTTTGTCAGTAAATCGATATATTGCAAAAATCGCTGATATAATTTGAGTTACGATCGATAAATTTTAATAATCGCTGATATATTTGGAGTTACGGTCGATATATTCTAAAAATCGCCGATATAATTTCACTTACCGATGAAAACCACAAGAAAAACCCTTTCACAATCTAAAGAAAACGCCTCCATTGAAATGGATTCCACACCTATTCCAATAACTTTACACTCTATGTGAAAAAGTTCACAAATAGGTCATAATTTGTGAAGTAATTCACAATAATACGTGCTACAATATGAATGTAAAGAAGTTAAACAACATTAAATTAGTATTTTAATTAATTACTTAAACAATCATAAAAAAATATATGTGAACAATAGAGAGGGGAAATTACCATGAAAAAAGGTATCAATCGTGTAGTATTAGTAGGAACAGGAGCTGTAGGTTGTAGTTACGCTTACTCAATGATTAACCAAGGTGTAGCTGAAGAATTCGTATTAGTAGATGTTAATGAAGCAAAAGCAGAAGGGGAAGCAATGGACTTAAGCCATGCGGTACCATTCTCTCCATCACCAACAAAAGTTTGGAGCGGTAGCTATGCAGATTGTAAAGATGCAGATTTAGTTGTTATCACTGCTGGGTTACCACAAAAGCCAGGTGAAACTCGTTTAGACTTAGTTGAGAAAAATACAAAGATCTTTAAACAAATCGTTCGCGGCATTATGGATAGCGGATTCGATGGAATCTTCTTAATCGCAACTAATCCAGTTGATATTTTAACTTACGTAACTTGGAAAGAATCTGGTTTACCGAAAGAGCGCGTAATCGGTTCTGGTACTACTTTAGACTCTGCTCGTTTCCGTTACATGTTAGGTGACTACTTAGATGTAGATCCACGTAACGTTCATGCTTACATCGTTGGTGAACACGGTGACACTGAACTTCCAGTATGGAGCCACGCTACTATCGGTGTACAAAAATTAGAAACAATCTTAGCTAACAACGAACAGTACAAACAAGAAGACTTAGACAAAATCTTCGAAAACGTACGTGATGCAGCTTACCATATCATCGAGCGTAAAGGTGCAACTTACTACGGAATCGGTATGTCACTACTTCGTGTAACTAAAGCAATCTTAAACAACGAGAACAGCGTATTAACTGTATCTGCATACCTTGAAGGTCAATACGGCGAGAAAGATGCTTACGTAGGTGTTCCAGCTGTAATTAACCGCGAAGGTGTACGTGAAATCGTAGAACTTGAGCTAAATGAAGAGGAAAAAGTGAAGTTCGCTCATTCTGTAAAAGTATTAAAAGAAACAATGGGACCAGTACTATAATAATTGCTAAATAATTCAGAGGTGGGAAACTGCTTCTTACCTCTGAACTTATATAATTTAATATAAATTCCTTTTCCGGTTTCCCTTGTATATCCCCAATATACCCCTTTTGCTGGATAAGGGTCGTTTATAGAAAAGAGCACTCTATTTTACGTAGAGTGCTCTTTATTATTCCGCTATTTGCCGGGCAGTAAAAAACCACTGATTAAAGTTTCATTTTATTATTTTTTAGGTGTTAATCCTAATTTCTTTAAAATATCTGCCAGTGTACCGCTTTTGGATTTTTCTACAGGTGTTTGTGATTTAGATGCATCTGGACCTTTTTTCAAGAAGTTCCTTTCAACGAAGCGAATATCTTTTTCGTCGACAATACCATCTTTATTAAGGTCTCCGTCTTTTACAGTTAGTCCTTTTTTACCATAGTTGCTAGCGATAATTTCAGCATCTTTAATATCGATTACTTTATCAGCATTTACATCGCCGGTAAGGTTTTCATCAGGTCTTGCATAATAATATTGGCCAAGCAGCTTACCGTCTTTTTCAGTACCAAGTTTCATTGTTAGGCGGCTTGTTAAATGTCCTGGCACCTCTACATATAAGTTATAGTCGTGTTTATTAACTGGAAGTCCATTTAGTTTGAAGTATCCGTATTTATCTAGTGAGCCTTCAAACTTATGACGGTAAGAATCAGTCGCATATACTTTTAGGCCAAGCTTTGTATAATCGAACTTTTCATCTAAATATTCGCGTTCATTTAAGAACGCACCAGGTTTAATATGTCCTTCTACTAGTGAGTTTAAGGACATAACTGAGAATGTTTGATCTTGAAGTACACGCATTCTATTTGGTTCTGATTCACCTTGTTTCCAGTAAACAAAAATTGGTGACTCTAATTGAGCGTTTGCTTCATAAAATTCATCATTTTCTACTTTGAAAGTTACATCAATGAACGGGAAATCACCATCTAATCCAGCAAAGTTTTTGTCATCGATAGCGCCGCCAACTGTAACAGAACCTGCCTCTAATTTCGGTTCATTTACTTTTGCAGTTACTCCTTTTTCGGAAAGTAGCTTTTCAAAAGCAGGATTAAATTTCGCATTTCAATAACATTGTGACAAAAAATATTGAGAAACATTTTTTTATGACAGATTATTTTGTTTTGATTTTGAGTGGAAAATAGCATGAAAAATAGGATAAACATAATAAAATAAAGGTTGAGAAAAAATAATTGGTAAAAATATAGAAGAATAATAAAGCGTTTTCAATGAATATTCGTCAAAATTCGATATTTTACACGGAAATGTGAAGAAAAACTAACATTTTTAAGAAAAAAACGAATGTTTTTTATAAATTAACAAGGATATTGCAGTTTTTCGCAGAAATAGTTAAAGTATAAAAAATTCTGTCATCTAAGTGAGGTGAGCATATTGAGTGTAATAAATTGTGAAGAAGTGAAACGAGATGAGTTTCATACAGAAAAGTACTATGAAAGTTATAACATCTTTGGCGCACATGTTGTGACGGAAGATGAGATTCAAGGGGTACGATTTACAGTGTGGGCTCCTCATGCGAAAGCAATGAGTGTTGTTGGAGATTTTAATGAGTGGGATTATGAGCAACATAAGATGCTACAAGTGACAGAAGAAGGTATTTGGTCCTTATTTATACCGCATATTGAAGAAGGAGAAATATATAAATATGCGATTGAAACGTTGGCTGGTGACGTCATTTTAAAGGCAGATCCGTATGCTATATATGCAGAAGTAAGACCGAATACGGCATCTGTAGTTTTTGATATAAAAGGATATGAATGGAATGATAAAAACTGGAATCGTAAGAAAAAGAAAAAACCGATTTATAAAGAAGCGATGACAGTTTATGAATTACATTTTGGTTCTTGGAAAAAGAAAGAAGATGGAACACTATATTCTTACAGGGAAATGGCAGAAGAACTCATTCCGTATGTGGTGGAACATCAATTTACACATATTGAAATTATGCCGCTTGTTGAGCATCCATATGATCGTTCTTGGGGATATCAAGGAACGGGATATTATGCAGCGACGAGTAGATTTGGTACACCGCATGATTTAATGTATTTTGTCGACGAATGTCATAAATATGGAATCGGTGTCATTTTAGATTGGGTACCGGGGCATTTTTGTAAAGATGCTCACGGTTTATATTTGTTTGATGGCACACCGACCTATGAATATAAAGATAAAGATGTACAAGAAAATCTAGTATGGGGAACTGTCAATTTTGATTTAGGAAAGAGAGAGGTACGTAATTTCTTAATTTCAAATGCGTTATTTTGGATGAGATATTTCCATATTGATGGTTTCAGAGTAGATGCAGTTGCGAACATGTTGTACTGGAATAAAGAAGGACAAGAGCAAAGTAATGAGTACGCTGTGTCATTTTTACGGGAGTTAAATGAAGCAGTGTTTGCAGAGGATGAAGATTTTCTTATGACGGCAGAGGATTCAACAGCTTGGCCACTTGTAACAGCACCAACGTATGAAGGTGGGCTTGGATTCAATTACAAATGGAATATGGGCTGGATGAATGACGTGCTGAAATATATGGAGTGTGCGCCAGAGTACAGAAAATATATTCATGAGAAAATGACGTTCTCTTTACTATATGCTTACTCTGAAAACTTCATATTACCCCTTTCTCATGATGAAGTCGTTCATGGGAAAAAGTCGTTATTAAATAAAATGCCAGGTGATTACTGGGATAAGTTTGCTCAGCTTCGTTTATTATATGGATATTTCTTTACTCACCCAGGAAAGAAATTACTTTTCATGGGAGGAGAATTCGGGCAGTTTGATGAGTGGAAAGACCTTGAAGATTTAGATTGGAATTTACATGATTTTGAAATGCATCGTTATATGCATGATTACTTTAAAGAGCTCATAGCATTGTATAAGCGCTCAAAACCACTTTGGCAGCTTGATCATTCGCCTGAAGGTTTTCAGTGGATTGATGCTAATAATAACGAGCAAAGTATTTTCTCGTTTATCCGCCAAGGGGATAAACAAGAAGATGCGTTAGTTATCGTATGTAATTTTACGAAAGCTACATATGAAAACTATAAAGTAGGTGTACCAGATTTCGAGCATTATAACGAGATTTTAAACAGTGATGCACAGCAATATGGCGGTTCGGGACAAGTGAATAAGAAACGTCTTAAGACGATTCTAGAACCGTACCATAATCAAGCAGCACATGTAGAGATTACAATTCCACCATTTGGCGTATCCATATTACGACCAGTGAAGACGAGAAAGGGGAGCAAAAAACAAGATGGCTCAAAAACAAAAGTGCGTAGCAATGTTACTAGCAGGGGGAAAAGGTAGTCGTTTAAGTGCATTAACAAAGAATTTAGCCAAGCCAGCTGTTCCATTTGGTGGTAAATATCGCATTATTGATTTTACGCTAAGTAACTGTGCGAATTCTGGTATTGAAACGGTTGGGATTTTAACGCAATATCAACCACTCGAACTTCATAATTATATCGGAATCGGAAATGCGTGGGATTTAGACCGAGTAAACGGTGGGGTCACAGTCTTACCTCCTTATGCGGAGTCTTCAGGGGTTAAGTGGTATACAGGTACGGCAAGTGCCATTTATCAAAACTTAAACTATTTAAGTCAGTATGAACCGGAGTATGTTCTCATTTTATCAGGCGACCATATTTATAAAATGGATTACAGTAAGATGCTAGATTACCATATTGAGAAAGAATCGGACGTATCCATTTCTGTTATTGAAGTACCTTGGGATGAAGCAAGTCGCTTTGGCATTATGAATACAAATGAAGAAATGGAGATTGTTGAGTTTGAAGAGAAACCACAATTTCCAAGAAGTAATCTTGCATCAATGGGAATCTATATTTTTAATTGGTCAATTTTGAAAGAGTATTTAGAGATGGATGCAAGAAACCCTGAATCTAGTAACGATTTTGGAAAAGACGTACTTCCGCTTTTATTGGATGAAGGGAAGAAGCTAATGGCGTATCCGTTTGAAGGATATTGGAAAGATGTTGGAACGGTGAAGAGCTTATGGGAAGCGAATATGGATTTGCTTCGCGATGAAACATCACTGAATTTAAACGATCGTAATTGGCGTATTTACTCTGTCAATCCAAACGAACCGCCTCAATATATTGCTGAAAAGGCGAAAGTAGAAGAATCGCTTATTAACGAAGGGTGCGTCATTGAAGGGGACGTGAAGCATTCTGTGTTATTCCAAGGAGTGACGGTGGAAGAAGGAAGTATGGTGATTGATTCTGTCGTTATGCCAGGGGCTAAGATTGGTAAAAATGTTGTGATTGAAAGAGCGATTGTTGGATCAGAAATGGTTATCGAGGATGGAACAATCATTCGTCCAGAAAAGAATGTTGACGATGTAGTATTAATTGCTGAAGGGAAATAGAAAAGGGGGATGAAATGAATGGGAGAAAAAATGTTAGGAATTATTAATGCAACGGGAAGTTTTCCTTCCTTAAAGAAAGTAACAGGGCATCGTTCACTAGCGGCGTTACCGTTTGGGGGCCGTTATCGCCTCATTGATTTCATGCTTTCAAATATGGTGAATTCTAGTATTCATAGTGTGGCAGTTTTTACAAGCCATAAAAATCGTTCGTTAATGGACCATGTTGGTTCAGGAAAACAGTGGGATTTAGATAGAAAACGAGACGGACTATTTTTATTCCCGCCAAACTGCCAATGTGACCAAGATGAATTTGGGTCTTTTGCACACTTTAGAAGACATATTGATTATTTTCTAAGAAGCAGAGAAGAGTACGTTGTTATTACGAATAGCCATCTCGTAACAGCATTAAATTTTCAAGCGGTGTTAGAGCGACATATACATACGGCAGCTGATATTACGGAAGTTTGCCATGAAGGGGTTTCACTTCAAACATATGTGTTAAAGAAACAATTATTGTTAGACTTATTTGAGTCATATAAAGATGTGGAACAATACAGTTTATTTGATGTAGTGAGAGAAAAGCGCGGGAAATCATTACACATTGCTACATATGAACATACTGGATATGTAGCAATTATTGACTCGATTGAAAGTTACTATAAACATAGCTTAGAAATTTTGCAACCTGCTATTTGGAAGCAATTATTTAAGAAAGAAGCACCGATCTTTACGAAAGTAAAAGATGAGCCACCAACTCGTTATTTAAAGGGTGCAGTCGTGAAAAATACAATGATTGCAAACGGTAGTATTATTGAAGGGGAAGTCGAAAACAGTGTTGTTTCTCGTTCAGTTAAAATTGGAAAAGGTTCAATTATTCGTAACAGTATTATTATGCAAAAGAGCCAAATTGGAGATAACTGTATAATAGATGGTGTTATTATTGATAAAGATGTGAAAATTGGTGACGGTGTCGTATTAAAAGGAAACGCCGATGGGCCGTATGTTGTAGAAAAAGGAAGCGTACAAAACAGTACGATTAATAGTTATTCTTAAAAGAATCAGTGGGGGCTTTTTCCTCCACTGATTAAAGTTTTAATTCAAATGAAAACTCGAAGGGAGGAAGCTGCAAGAGGAGTAATAAAAACTTTTCGCGCAGTGGGACAACAAGTGAATATTTTATTTGCAGTATCAGAATGTGTACCGTTTGTGAAATCGGGAGGATTAGCTGATGTAGCGGGTGCGCTCCCAAAAGAGCTGAAAAAATTAGGAGTGGACGTTCGTATTATACTTCCGAATTATAGCCTCATTCCGCAAAAGTTAAGAGATGGATGTACGTTACATAAAGTAATTAACGTCCCGCTTGGGTGGAGAAATCAATATTGTGGAATTTTAAAAGGTGAGCAAGACGGAATTACGTATTACTTAATAGATAATGAATATTATTTTAAGAGAGATTCTCTGTATGGTCATTATGATGACGGAGAGCGTTTTTCTTATTTCTCAAAAGCGGTGTTAGAGTGTATTCCGCACCTTGATTTTGAAGTGGATGTTCTTCATAGCCACGATTGGCATACGGCTATGGTTAATTTCTTACTTCGTGAAAAGTATCAAGATAACCCGTTATATGAGCGTATTAAAACGGTATATACAATTCATAACTTACAGTTCCAAGGTGTATTTCCTCCTGAAGTAATGTACGACTTGTTAGAACTTGGTGATGAATATTTCCACAGTGAGCAGTTAGAGTTTTATGGGAATGTGAACTTTATGAAGGGCGGTATTATCGCTTCGGATCAAATTACAGCGGTGAGCCCGACATATAAAGAAGAAATTCAATATGAATTTTTCGGTGAGAAGTTAGATGGATTACTGCGAAAATATAATGATAAGCTTAGCGGCATTGTAAATGGTATTGATACGAGCGTATATAATCCAGAAACGGATTCGTATATTAAGGCTCAGTATGATGCAGAGTCATTATATGAAAAGAGTGAAAATAAACGCGCCTTGCAGCGTTATTTTGGTTTGCCAGAAAAAGAGGATACACCAATTATTTCAATGGTAACGAGATTAACGAAGCAAAAAGGTCTTGATTTAGTACGTACTGTATTCCGCGAAATAATGGAAGAAGATGTACAATGTATTATTTTAGGATCAGGTGATTCGGAATATGAGCAATTCTTTGAATGGATGGCATATGAGTATCCGGAGAAGGTAAAAGTTTATATCGGATTTAATGAAGAATTAGCTCATCAAGTGTATGCAGGAAGTGATTTATTCTTAATGCCATCGCTGTTTGAACCGTGTGGACTTGGACAACTTATCGCATTAGCATACGGTACGATTCCAATTGTAAGAGAAACAGGTGGATTAAACGATACGGTACATTCTTATGATGAAGAAACTGGAGAAGGAAATGGTTTTAGTTTCACGAATTTTAATGCACATGACATGCTGCATACGATTCATCGTGCAATTGAATTCTATCACGATAAACCGGTATGGGAGCAGCTTGTAAAACAAGCGATGACTGAAGATTATAGCTGGGAGCAATCGGCTCTTGCTTATAAGGAATTGTATAAAAGTCTCATGGAATAACATGTAGGTGGTGAAAAAATGTTTACTCATGTTGAAAGTTTTAAATCAACTTTTCTAGAAAAGTTAGAGACGATGTATGGTAAAAGTTTTAAAGATTCTACAACTCGTGATCAATATAATACACTCGGCCATATGGTACGTGAGTATATGAATAGTCAATGGATTGCAACGAACGAGAGTTATCGATCCGGAGAGCAAAAGCAAATGTATTACTTGTCTATTGAGTTTTTGCTTGGACGTTTGCTTGGAAGTAACATCTTGAATTTAGGTATTAGAGATGTATGCGAGCAAGGGTTATCTGAACTAGGGATTTCGTTACAAGAGTTAGAAGAAGTGGAAGCAGATGCAGGCCTTGGTAATGGTGGGCTTGGACGCTTAGCAGCCTGTTTTCTCGATTCACTTGCATCTTTAAACTTGCCAGGACACGGCTGTGGAATTCGTTATAAACATGGTTTGTTTGATCAGAAAATTGTTGATGGTTATCAAGTCGAATTTCCAGAACAGTGGCTTCTTCATGAAAACGTATGGGAAGTAAGAAGGCATGATCAAGCTGTAGAAGTAAGTTATTTCGGCAATGTTGAACCGCTAGAAATTGACGGGCGTTTAGAGTTTAGGCATATAAATGCAGAAGTCATTATGGCCGTGCCATATGATGTGCCGGTAGTTGGCTATGAGACGAGTACTGTAAATACACTTAGACTTTGGAATGCTGAACCAGTTCCTTTCCCGCAAAACTGCAAAGATATTTTGAAATATAAGCGTGAAACAGAGGCTGTATCGGAGTTTTTATATCCAGATGATACGCATGATGAGGGAAAAATACTTCGTTTAAAACAACAGTATTTCCTCGTATCAGCAAGTTTGCAAAATATCGTTCGAATGCATAGAGAAAGATATGGTGACCTTCGTCAACTACATGAAAAAATTGCGATCCACATTAACGATACACATCCGGTTTTAGCAATTCCGGAACTGATGCGTATTTTACTAGACGAAGAAAAGTTAGCATGGGAAGAAGCTTGGCACATAACGACGCAGACGATTTCTTATACGAATCATACGACGTTATCAGAAGCGCTCGAAAAGTGGCCAATTCACATTTTTAAACCGTTATTACCGAGAATTTATATGATTATTGAAGAGATTAATGAACGTTTCTGTCATGAACTGTGGGAACAGTATCCGTATGAGTGGGATCGTATTGAAGCAATGGCGATTATTGCACATGACCTTGTGAAAATGGCTCATTTAGCGATTGTCGGTAGCCATAGCGTAAACGGTGTAGCGAAAATTCATACGGAAATATTAAAGCAGCGGGAAATGCGATTGTTTTATGAATTTTATCCAGATAAGTTTAATAATAAGACGAATGGAATTGCTCATAGGCGCTGGCTTATGAAAGCAAATCCACAGTTAACAAATCTCATTTCAGAGGCGATTGGAACAGAGTGGAAGAAAGAACCGATTAAGCTTCAAGAGCTACAATTAGTTCAATATGATGCGAGTTTCCAAGAGAAATTTGCAGAGGTAAAACAAGAGCGTAAAGAGATTTTAGCGGAGCGTATTCATAATACAATGGGGATTACCATTGATCCAAATTCTATTTTTGATGTGCAAGTGAAAAGATTACATGCTTACAAACGACAATTATTAAATGTTCTTCATATTTTATATTTGTATAACCGTTTGAAAGAGGATGCTAGTTTTACATTTTATCCGCGTACTTTTATTTTTGGAGCGAAAGCATCACCTGGCTATTATTACGCGAAAAAAATTATTAAATTAATAAATGAACTCGCAAGAAAAGTAAATAATGACCCGTATGTCAGTCAATATATGAAAGTTATCTTTCTAGAAAACTATCGAGTTTCTTTAGCAGAAGATATATTCCCAGCGGCGGATGTAAGTGAACAAATTTCAACGGCGAGTAAAGAAGCATCGGGAACAGGTAATATGAAATTTATGATGAATGGTGCGATTACACTCGGAACGCTAGACGGTGCTAACGTTGAAATAAAAGACCGGGTCGGTGATGATAACTGTTTTATTTTCGGTTTAACAGCAGAAGAGGTTCTTCATTACTATCAAAATGGTGGATATCGTGCAAGTGATTATTATCACCACAATGGGCACATTAAAAAGGTAGTAGATCAGTTAACGAATGGTTTCTTTGCACAGTCGGGAGCCGAATTTGAAGCAATTTACGATTCTCTCGTTATTCAAAATGATGAATATTTTGTTCTGCGAGATTTTGGTCCATATGCTGAAAGACAAGAAGCTGTCGGTAGAGCTTATGAGAACCGAACGAAGTGGCTAGAAATGTCGATTTTAAATATTGCACAGTCTGGTCATTTTGCGAGCGATCGAACGATTTTGCAGTACAGTAATGAAATTTGGGGTATTGGTAATGCAGTTAAACAGTTTTAAAGAGGTTGCTATATTGGGAGATATATTATCGATTTACCAACAGAAATGGATATTAATAAATAAAACGTGCTTAATAAAATTAAGCTCGTTTTATTTATTTTGCTTAAGAAAGAAATGGAACAGTGGTATATATGATACCTGCCCCATCATACTCTCCTGTCGCAAAGTATGAAAATGTAAAGAAACCTGTAACCGTAAAAATTATAATAAGGAAAAATGCGAAGATAAATTTTAACATGTAAGGTCCCCTCATCCAAAAATAACTTCATAGATTATTATAGTATACGAATATTTTATTTCCAATTGTTTACTGGTTAAAAATGAGAAGTCAGACATGTTTTGTATGTTGTAATGGAATGATTATTTGTAATGGATTTTGTGTTTTTTGTAAATGTCATGTTGTGATGGACGTGTGCATACTCCCAATCATGATCATTAAAATTTATGTTTCGGGGAGGGAGAAGTGGAACGACATCGAATAAGTTGACGAAACGAAAGCTACTAGCTACTTGTAGTTTATAATAATTTCGAAAAGCGATATCTCCTACTTTTGGAGAAGCGAATGTATAAAGTCCATACTGTGCGAAGGCAGTATTTATACGTGCATCTAATATGTGTAATGTGGCAAGCGCGCCACCTAGACTATGCCCAGTAGCTAGCAGTTTTTTATGTGCTGGCAATGATACGAGCATATCCATAATAGAATCACGACAAGACTCATAAATAGAGAGAAAACCGTTATGGACATTTCCGCCATTTAAAGCATAAGGATAAGGTTTTTGATTGACGAGAGAATCAATAATCCAATCTGGATCTGTTTGAGTGCCTCTGAAGGCAACGATAATTGTATCCTCAGATTCTAATATAAATCCGAACCATTCTGTTGTTTGAATGGCCTTTCCTTGAAAACCTTGTACATATTGAAAACCATCTGGTATTTCGAAAATACCATTTTGTTTATATTGTTCATACGTTAACTCACAACAAGAAGCCAACAGTATGGCAGTTTCTTTATCAAAGGATAAAGGAGTACGCATTAAGGTAGCCCTCCTTAAGAAAAGGTATAGTTTAATATATGCGGTGAGGAACTTGATTCATTCTTTTGGAGGTGGGGAATAGCTTGTATCGCTTACCTAAATCAGTGGAGGAAATTATAATGGCGTGCGAGACGTTCTCGATTAAGTAATGCGCAAGCATAAGCGACAACGAGGACTGTTCTAGATTGTAGAAACAACAAAAACAATTAAGAGCAGGATAACTGTTC
>NZ_JBPWAP010000101.1:0-13715 GCF_051776705.1 Bacillus cereus group sp. BceL291
TATCTAGCTTAATATACATACTAACCACCTCAGAGTCAGTATGGAGAATCCAATTGAAAATGTACATATTTATTCAAGCGTTAATGTACATATTTAAGTTAGCATTTATACTTTTCTATTAGTTTAAATATTTATTCCAATTAATTTACCATGTACATCTAAACGAACGTATATTTCCACTTTTAAAAGGTGAACATTGTATAAACGTTCTTTATATGTTGATATCTCAAAGGGTTTCCCATTTAATTCACACTCTAGATTAATCATATCTCCATGTTCTCTCCAATTTACTAATTTAGCAGTTGTAATCATGTATAATCCTCCTCTAAATTATCTTATGAAAAGCAGTAGAGACAAGTGTGAGAAATGAGTTTATAAAAAGAAAAGATACTATAGAAGGTCTTTCTTTGCCCTGAACTATCTTAATTAAAATACTATGTATCTGACTAATCCAACATTTTTTTACAAAGGGTTAAAGGAAAAACCGCTAAAATATGTTCTGAAAGTGTTTTATATAAGTTCTCAAATGGCCTCATCCTCTGTCATAAAAAGTTTTTATTGCAACCTTTATAATCTCATCTTGTTAATACTAAAGAATTAGGTATAGAATTATAGCCATGAATTCTTCTACTTGTACATATAATATTCTTTATATTGTTCGAAATTTTTTTTTTTGTTTGTCTTGATATTGTGGATGAATTTAATAATTTAGATGCTGTTTACTTTGGCATTTGTAATACGCCACGTTTCTTGAGTTCTCTATACAAACTACTCACATTGCACCTCAGTTTTTTTGCAATAGTTGGATATTCTTCTCCTTGATTAAATAATTGCACTGCTTTTTTACATTTTATATCCCATTTTTCTTCTGTCTTTTGCAATTTTTGAGTTTGTTTTTCAGCTATATTTTTTTCTAATTCAATACACTCTCTTTCTATTTTACACCTTTTGGCACAATACTGTTCTGCTTCTACTTGGAGCTTACAACACTCCTCCTGTAAACGGATCATTTGTACTTTTTTCGCAATTTCTCTCATATTGCACTCACCTCATTTTGTTCAACAAATCCTACCAGTACTTGAATCCCGCTGTGTTATTTGTATTTCAATCCTGCCTATAACCTTGCTATTGATGCTCACATTATCTTTATGACAGCTTTTAATTTACTATTTACATAAAAGTGTACAGTCTTTCACTTATATTCCTTAATTCTTAACTAAAAAGCTCGGCGAAAAATATAATTCCACTACATTTGTATTTTTCATTTCGAGTCCTATTCATCATAACGGACCTACGCATCAGAATTTTCCGTTTTTATTTCTATACAAATGTTACTGATGTGATAAAATAGTAAATGAAAAAGAGTATAGATTTAAAAAAAGCCAATTAAATTAAAAATTGGCTTTTTTCTTGGTAACAACTAAAACAAAACTCTGTTTAAATTTTTTATTAGCTGTGAGTTTTAAAGAAAAATTAATTTTGTTCTATTTTACATAATTAGAAACTAAGGCAAATCAATAATGTAAACAAAGAATATTCCTCATTTAACCTCTTCCTATACACAGCGAGAAAATCATATTTCCTTGCTTATAAATTGGAAAAATAACCTCTACGGATATTGAATAAAATAAATGCAGCTGCTCCATTCAATATCTGCTTTATTATAAAAATCATTTACTGTCTAGACTTTTCGTTTTAAATTACAAATAGATTTTTAAATTAAAAGTTTTTCTTAAATCTCTAAAAGAAGAAACAGGCTTTTTAGGATACAATAGTTATCATGCAATTTTCAATGCAATAAAAGCCTTGAATCAATACAAGGTTCAAGATGGATACACCTTTTTTATAATTAATCAACTAATTTTTCAATTGTAGGCATAACAGCAATTGGTGGTAATGATGCAGTCCAACCAACTGCATATACATTTAATTTTTCACCTAATTTGTATTGTTCGGCATTAGAAATAGGAACTCTTAAGATCTTATTCTGAGTAACTAACTCCCACCAATCATTTTGGTAAGCAAGTGCTTCATCCTTTGTAGAAGTGGACGCAACTACCAAATAATTGTTGTCTACCGAGATAACATATCCAGTAAAAGGCTCTTGTTCTTGTTTTTGGATAGAATGAATAGGCTTGCTGCTCACAAAATTCTGATTAGAATCTGCAAAAGCTGGTGTTAATCCGAAAGTAAATCCACAACCTAATGTTAAAGCTGTTACACTCATTACTAACCTTTGTTTTTTGGTAAACATACTATAAATCCCCCTTTTATTTTATCCGTACACTACCCACATTCTATTTACATATAAATAAAGCCTTTTAATATTATGATGTTTAACAAAGTTGTCACATTAATCCCATTAATGGTAATATCAACCATTAATGGGATTTGTTTTATGGTATAATTCACTAGGTGAACTATTATTGTTCCTTTCATCTCTTGATGAATGTATGCCCTTCCTTAGTTGTAAATATGTTTGATTCTATTGGTGAAGAGGGAAGATATCCCTCTTCTTTTTTTGTTCTCTTGAACTACTCACCACTTAACGTCCTTACAGACTGTTTTAAGTAGGAGCTTCCTGCGAACACCGATGTATCCAACAGTTATCTTAGCAGGATCTGCTCGTAGTCCCTACGGTGAAAACATAAGTATCTTGTACGTTGACTCAACACGCTTCCTACTTTAGCTTGGTTTTCGCAACTTCAGCAAACGTGTGGCGAAAGAACGTTGAAAATTTTACGGTTGCAACGTTTTTCTGCAACCAACCTTATATCCTCAGTTTTCAAAGAGCAATCTGTACAAGTATATGGTAGCAAACATGTTGAGTTATGCCAACCGACATTCATCACCCACCTAAAATTGGCGTTTTACACCTCCATATTTTTGAGGAAGGAGTCTTCTGTCGGAAAACGATAAAAAAGATATCCTAAGAGAGGATTCCTCCGACATAAACCCTTGATGTTTAACAATACGTAACGTCGTTAATAATATAAATACGATTTCTAATTTTCCTTCATACCCGAGGGCTGAGCGGCTAGCTGTTACTAGTTGCTCTTTTTTGTGAATTTCAATAAAAATGATATACATTATGTTTACGCTTGGTCTTTTTTATTTCTCAATAATTAGTACATAGAATTAAATTGAGGCTATTCCTATTATTTTAGTGACATTAATTTTCTCATATGCAAGTTTTTAAAAGGACCTGTCTCCCACATCAAGTTCCTTTTAATTTGTCAACTAAAAAATCCACGCTAAACTAGACTCATATACTCACACCATCCTTTCTAGACGAGCATAAGATGTACTAACGAACGAAAGGGGGTCATATTATGGGGTTTGGTTTTGGTGGAGGTTGTGACTTTAACAGATGTAATAGTCATAGAGAACAGCCTAGAAGAGAAGAAAATCGAAATAATAACAATAATAACGGTAGCCCAGAATTGTTACAATTTTTAAGAACATTAACTCCTGGAACTTGTTTGGTTATTCAGTACGATTGTCAACCGCCTACAAGTGCAACATTCCAAGGGTTCCAAGGTAACAATGTAATCATCCTTTCAGATTTTGATTGTTTCCCTGGCTTAGCACGTATTGCTATTAATAAAATTAACGTAGTTTCTGTAAATTCTCCTGATTGCAGCCGTTTCTGCTGTAAACGTAAAAAATGCGATCATCATCACAGTCTTTGTGATGAATACGAAATCTAAAGGTTAAAAAGAATTGAAAACAAATTCTTTTAATTTATAAGCTTACTTTTGCAAGAAAAACACCTATTCCTAAAAATAGGTGTTTTTCTTTTAGATTTTTTATTGAAATAAACAATAATTGTATAAAGACAATAAAGTTATTTAACTTTATTACCTAAAACAAGCATAACCCCATACTAAATTTAGGACGGGATTAAAATATAGTTATTTAATTTTCGATATAAGATACTTCACTGTACTCAAAAATATAACAATAAAGTCGTTTGAAAATCTAAGGTTTATTCAAAAAATAGCGCGCGATTCTGGAAGATTCCAAAAACGTTTATTTTTCTTTTAACATTGAATACTTTTGATAAGTTTTATAGAAGCTGATACCAACGAAAACAAGCATAAGGGCTGGAAGCAACCTCAAAAGGACAAATGGAGTTTCAAATATTAATGCTTTCCAAAACAATGAACCTTTCATACTCCAAAGACCTTCAGTTAAATATACACCTGAATTCTTGTAAAGCATATGAAAATAAGGCAATAACAGTATACCAATACCAGATGAATAACCCATCAATCTTTTATAGTAATTACTCTTTGATTGGCGATCCGAGAAGATTTCATTTTTATCATCATCTTCTTTTTGCCAATATCGAGTTCCACTAAGCCAGGGCCCCTTTATATAGTTCCAACCGAAATCTTCATATATCCCTCTGTAATCTTTAAACTTTTTCTTTGACAAATAATCTTGATAATCCAGTCGCATCACATATCTCTTGTCGGTTTTTTCGAGAGTGTATGTTCCTAATCCACTAATATTTGTACAACGATAGCCTTTTTGTAATTGCTCATTCAGCCATTGCTCCTCTTTTTCGATATCAAAAAATATCTTAGCTTTCTTCATTCGATTCACTTCCTTCGTACAGGGATAAAATATGTAATAGCCTATTTTGCTCCATTTTCAAAATGGCACTTCCTTCCGCAGTTATCATATAAACTTTTCTCCGACCTGACTCTCCAACAGATTTAATCCAACCATGCTTATTCAAATTTTCAATCGCACCGTATAATGTACCAGCTGCTAAAATAACAGTACCGTTACTTATCTTTTCTATCTTCTGCATTACGGCATAGCCATGGAGTGGCCCACGCATAGCTAATAAAATATAATGCATGGTTTCAGACAACGGTAATAATTTATGTTTCATATCCTCACCCTTTATTCAGTTCGACTATATAGTTCAACTTAATAATAACGTAATACAGTTCAACTGAATAGTCAACAAGATTTTCGAAATTAGTCAAAGGAACTTAAAATAAATAGCTTGATAACAAAGGGGAAATCAAGCTAAAAAGTCACTTTCCTTACGTAAGGGAAAGCGACTTTTTGTGTAGTCTTATTCAATTAAATTGCTCAATTGTTGAATAACATGACCAGCATTTTTTAAATAAATTTATTATGTTTTAAACGAATTTATTGTAAATTAAACAACTTTATTATCTCTGGACAATAATAACAAACCAATCGATAAATAAAAACATACAATACTGTAAGGGACAGCATCCAAGCGTTCCAAACACCCATGCCAAGAAATAAAACTACAAACTATTTCTTGGCCCCTTTTACATAAAAATAAAATAAATTTTTTCCAAAATGTACAAGCTTATTTACGCACTATTCATAACATACTATTAAGGATTCATTAATCCTTAAACTCCACCAATAGCTTCACCTATAATTTACTTTCATGTAACCTTTAATATATTTTTTGATATGTTAAAGAACAAAACTTATAATAACCCTTTTACTACCTCTTTATATGGACAAATTTGTTCATTTCTTCGTAAATTTGACTGACCGAGAAATCTTTAATTATATGCAACAAACCTTAATTAATATTCATTTACTTTTAGAAAGTTCAAAAAAATCACCTTTAAATTAAACAAGCATATAGTATTGTATGGAGATTCCCCGCTCATAGGAATCTACCTTTCTATATAAAAGCACACTAATAAGTGTGCTCTTTTTTATTTACCATAAAAAGAGAACTTTTTTTCACATTTCTATAAACATAAAAGAAAGAAATTTATAAATTCATTTATTGATTAAAAATAGGTGTTTTTCTTTATTAAATTAAACAATAATAATAAACCTTTTCTTCGTACAAACATATAATAATGTAAGGAACAGCATCCAAATGTTCCAAACACCCATGCCAAGAAATAAAACTACAAGCTATTTCTTGGCCCCTTTTACATAAAAAACAAAACTAATGTTCAAAATATATAAGCTGCTTCATACATTACAAAAATTAATTATTAGAGGCATTCTTAAAAAATATTCCTCTCTTTCTCAATACTATTTATGCTATATTTTTTATTCTATAATTCACTCATCTATTCTCTTCCCCAATCAAAGGTTATGAGAAAAAGAGGAATCACATTAGAATTAGTAAAAAATATAATATATTAGACCAATTTTTGCTCTACATAAAAAATTCACATAAAACTAGACTTATATCCCCTCACAATCCCTTTCAGACGAGCATAAGATGTATTAACGAACGAAAGGGGGTCATATTATGGGGTTTGGTTTTGGTGGAGGCTGTGACTTTAACAGATGTAATAGTCATAGAGAACAGCCTAGAAGAGAAGAAAATCAAAATAATAACAATAACGGTAGCCCAGAATTGCTACAATTTTTAAGATCATTAACTCCTGGAACTTGTCTTGTTATTCAGTACGATTGTCAACCGCCTACAAGTGCAACATTCCAAGGGTTCCAAGGTAACAATGTAATCATCCTTTCAGATTTTGATTGTTTCCCTGGCTTAGCACGTATTGCTATTAATAAAATTAACGTAGTTTCTGTAAACTCACCTGATTGTAGTAATTTCTGCTGCAAACGTAAGCATTGCAGAGACTGTGATCATGATTATGAGGTTTAGAAGAATAAAATTAAAATAATGAAATACCTTTCTTTTAATTTATAAGATCCTTTTGCAAGAAAACACCTATTTTCATTAATAGGTGTTTTTCTTTTCCATTCCAAGTATACATCTAGAAATTAATTTTTAATGTTTCTAAATTAGATTGATTCAGAAAACAAAAATTCTTTCAAAACAAAAAAAATAAAAAATGAATTAGTTACGTCAAACTAAAATTCATCTCTCACCTATCGTTGGATAATGCCCTTCACACACTTGAGGAAGGAGTCTTCTTGACTAAAATGATAAAAACATACACAACATATTGAGAAATAAATAACAAGATTACATATTCTTATTGTTAAACGTAAAATGTTTATGAGTCGAGTAGCAACTATTTTTAACCCTTAGATGAAAAATTTCTTAAGTAAAAATGTATGATGACTTATCTAATTTGTTATTCTATAACAAATACCTTTTGACAAATAAATTCATTTTAGATAACATAAAAAAGGAGTTGAGTGAGCCATACTCAATTCCTGCAGTAAAATCATTTGCCAACGAATACCTGGTAAAAGAATCCTTTATCATGTGGGGGATTCTTTTACTTATAGATAGGTTATTCTTGTTATAACAATTTTAATTTTATGTAATTTCCGCCTGGGCATACAGGCTTTTTTATTTGATAAAAATGAAAAATGTTTGCTATACTAAACGCACACAAATATATGCAAAATCACAAATAAAGTAAGGGCAGCCTGGCATAGCTGTCCTTACTTTATTTTTATTCCCTTAATCTACTATTTAGTTCAATTTATTTATAAACCTAACACACTAACAATTTGACATGATTTGGAATTTACAATATAATAGTACATCTCTAATCCTCTTCTTTCTGAGCGAAGAATCTTCCCACGCATCTTTGATAAATGCTGAGATACAGTTGATTGAGGAACTTCTAATAGCTCCGTTAACTGTGTTACATTACAAACTTTGCGACGTTCTAATTCTTTCACGATTTACAATCTAACTGGATGGGCCATAATCTTTAATAATTTTACATCCGCCTCTGGGATTTTGTACATTTCATTACTTACATGCATTGTTGTCATTTTTAATTTCTCTTTTTTAATTTCTTTTTTAATTTCTTTTTTATTTTTATTATCAATTTATAAGTATTATGTGTGTGTTTAAATTTATCGTTCATAATTACTGTACTGTTTTGTCTTTTGTCTTTCTGTTAGGTTTAATATATAGAAGTATTATGATGGCTAAAAACCCCACAAAAGATAGCATAGGTATTGAGATGAAACCAAATAAATTCAGGTAATCTTCTGTACAAGGGACTCCTACTGAACATATCTTCATCTCACTAGCAGGAAACGTTTGAATTGTAATTTGATATACAGATAACATTAAACCGATACACGCAAATGGGAATGCATACGTGCTGACATACGGATCTTTTCTATACATTCCTATCCCCAGTATTAAAACTAATGGATACATGGCCATTCTTTGATACCAGCACAAATCACATGGAGGCAGCTTCATCCATTCACTAAAAAACAAACTAATTAACATGGCACTAGTAGCTATCGTCCAAGCAATTGCAATGTGGTACTTACGAATTAATTCCATTTTATGTTCTCCTTACACGATTTAATTGCATGCTATACCCTTTTCTCAAGCATATATACTTCAATTTGTTTTCGATGTTCCCTGCTCATAAAATCTACTTCAAAAATAGATTTTCGATTCGCCATATCAAAAAACCTTTCGCTTACGTACTTTTCTAGGTCAGTTCCTTTTAAGTTCAACAAATCTTTTCTTGGTAAATACACGAATAACTCCTTATATGGCACTATATGCCCTGAAAACTGAACGTGTATGAAAGGCGTCCATTCAAACTCGCCCATCTCTCCAAAACCAAATATCCACTCTTGTCCGAGCAAAAAACCAATTAATCCGCTTTTTGTCATAGACTCAAACGTATATCCATCATCTATTGGTACAAAATTTGTACTTGCCTTTTGAATGAAATCTAGTAAAACATACTTATCAGAATCCATTGGCTTTCTTACTCGGTTTATTAACTGCTTCATTCTCGTACTTACTGTTTCTATTATTTTAGACTCATTTACTAGCACATAAATAATAGAATCTTTTGCTTGTTTTGTTCATCGAATGCGGACTGAAAATTCGCATGTGATAGCATCTCTCGTTGATATGTTTCATTCTGTAAAAATCTTAATATAGTTTCATGGCTGTATGCCGGTTCAACATGCGAAAGGCAATCTATGAGTTTTCGTAAAAAATCTTTTACATATTTATTTTCATCTTTAGAATAATCTGGACAATAAGTTCCGATATACTGAATACCTGGTGAATTAGAAAAACGAAAATACGGTTCTAAAGATTTAGTATCAAGCATTTGATACTACCTCACTTTTCTATTTAGAATGTAACTAACTTATTTCCATATTTGGAATAGCCTGTTTCTATTAATAGTATCCAATCATTTAAATCTTCCCAGTCATATCCCTTATCTTTTAACTCTGGTGGAAAGCAATTTTCAAAATCGTCACGCATTCTGTACATAGTTTCTAATGCTTTTTCTAGTGGAACGAATCCATATATAATATGTGTTTTCACTTGCTTGTTTTTTTCTGCTACAACCCAATATACATATCGTCGTTTCTTTGCTAAAACAAACTTCAAGAACCCTGGTATTTGACTCATCTACAACCTCACCTTTCAGTTTTCCTTACTCTTTTCTTTTACATATGAGTAAGGAAAACAGGTTTTTGCATTTTCAAAAAGTACATCATTAATGTTTGTTTTACTTCTATCTAGTAATGCATATGGATAAGCAGCTTGAAATGTCGGGATAAGTGAAGTATATCCTCGTAAAGCATTTGGATTTTGTTTATAAAGAGAGATAATTTCATCATCCATTTGAGCACCATGTTCGATTGTATCTACACCACCCTTTAAAGCAATCCTAACTCCTTCAGTGCTCTCTACATGAGCTGCAACCATCATTCCAATTTTATGTGCTTCTTTACAAATAGCTAAGACTTCTTCTTCAGTTAATTGAATTCTCCCTGCTTCGCCAATCGTTTTTGCATCGGTTACACCACCAATTACACAAATTTTAATTAAACCCACACCTTGGCGTACATTTTTACGTACATTCTTAACACCGTCCCAAGGACCGTCAGTCTCCAGTGCTAAATAGGGTGCACCATGGCCACCTGTAGCACTAATAAAGAAACCTGAGACCAATAAGTCGGGACCAATAACTTTTTCAGCCTGTATATCATCGCGTAGTTTCACATCTTGATAAAAAAATTCTCCAACAAAGCGCATTGTGGTTACACCAGATTTTAATGCAACTAGAGCATTTTTCTTCATTCTATTATAAATAAACTTTTTTCCGAATCTTGTATCCAATAACTTAATTCCAAAATTCAGCACATCTTCACTAAAAGATAGTCCTTTAGGGGTTCCATTAGAAAATAAATGTGCATGCGCATTTATAAGTCCTGGCATAACATATTGTTTTTTGATATCAATTTGTTCATAATCACTGGGGAGAATCATACCTTCAATATTTCTGATTTTTTCTATGACTCCTTCTTTATTGAAGAGAATAACCATGTTTTTTTCTGTTTTTCGATTCAAATCACCGTTTATAACTGTGCAATTCATTAATGCTGTTTTCTTTTTCATATCTTTATCATCCTCACCTGAAAAGTAATTTAATAATTTCAGTAAATAGACAAAAGTATAATTATGTTTTTTATATCCTCTTTTAATACACCTTATTCTTTTATAAGAGTTTCTCTTTAGTCTTCCAAATTTAATAAATCAAATTTCTATATGTGTAGCCATTACTTAATAAGGGTTGAATTGAAATAATGTATTACTATTAAAATTCGGAAGTTAAACGATAACTAAAAGAAAAATACCATTAGTAGCACCTCGTACAAAATTAGAGAGAAGTGTTTCTTTCATCTTTTCTACATGACTTATTACAATTATCAGAGTTATTTTCCGATGTTTTGTATGAATTGCATTAATTACTTTTCCAGTAACATAAATGGATAATAAGCTGTTTAAAACAATATCCCAATAAAAAAACAATCCAGAAATAACAACTATAATCGTGTTAAGTACGATTATAAATTTACCAAGCTGAATATTTTTTTCGTGAAAGTAACATACTGATAATATCAAATCCACCTGTTGAACCATCACAATTGAACACTATCCCAATACCAACCTCAGCAACTACACCACCAAATAATGATGAGAGTAGTACATGGTTTGTCACTGCATGTCATCATTACTTCTGTTGGAAAATCAGCTTTAGATAAGGACCTATCAATCGTTTCGCTGGCAATAAGCAAGTATTTTCTGAATCGATTAACCGATTAAGTTATTGAATGGATTAAGAATCTGGACGAAAAGAATAAAAACAACTCTCCCCTCCGGTAAAGCTTCATTGCGACTACTTTTCTGGGTTCTCCTCGCTGTCTGTATAGGTAATTTTAAGGAAAGACGGATTGGCCCTTTCTTTGATCATGACACTCTCATCTGCGTTACCTGACTGCTGTCGCCCAAATTAAACTTTTTCATTATAAACAGGCCTAGTCTATCCATAGGTGCGGGATTGTTTAGTGTTTACTTTTGATTTTTTACTCCCCATTCACATAACTCTTCTAAAATGGGTAACAGTGTTGCCGCTTTATCTGTGAGACTGTACTCAACTTTAGGGGGAATTTGAGGATACTCTTTTCTATTCACCATACCATCTGCTTCTAATTCTTTAAGTTGTGAACTCAATATTTTATAAGTAATAGCTCCTATCTGTCTTTTCAAATCATTAAAGCGAACTGGTTGGTTTTCTGCTAGGATGTAAATAATAACCATTTTCCATTTACCACCAATAATTGATAATGTATAACCAAACGGTGTATTTTTAATATTCTTAACTTTACCTTTGTATTCAGACATGCCCATATTTACACTATCCTTTCTGATAGTAACTATCAATAAAGTGCGTACTACTTTTTTATATGCTTTCATTCTATACTAACCTTACTAAAGGCAAAGGAGAGAAAGAAATGACTAATGTTAAAACCTACAATCACAATCTTTGGGATCACGGAATTACCCAGGGATACTCCGTAAACGGAACTATCTATATATCAGGGCAATTCTCCCATGACACAGAGGGCACGTTTGTTGGCAAAGACGATATCGAGGCACAGATCCTGCAAACACTGGAAAATCTCGATCGTGTGCTGGCGGGATTTAATGTTACGAGATCGAACCTCGCTTATGTGGAGATCTATTTGACAAACGCTCAAGAACATTCCGAGCAGGTCATACGGCTGTTCAAGGAATACGTAGGGAAACACCGTCCCGCTGGTAGTCTCATCGGGGTAACATATCTCGCGTTTCCTGAGCAATTGATTGAAATTAGTGCCGTCGCACACTCAGACTAACTCTGCTACTGTGGTCGCCGTAACAGCATCTTGGGAGTTCAGGTGCTAGCCTAGGCTATCTGTTGGTTAGGCAAGGATGTATGTGTCCTCTCTTATTTTAATTCTCTCATAAAATTCTAAATTATGCCTGATACTATAAATAGGCTGATGTAGCTTGATTTCACAGTGACATCTGTAATATTCTTTTCTCTTTCTCTGAGGGCTGAGCAGTTAACCTTTTTTAACGGCTCTTCTGTATTAAGCTGACAACAAATTTTAGGTATTATTTCTCCTCTATGCCATCTACTTTTAACCTAAGTATCCAACTCAAAGTGTTACCTCCTATTTTAAAGAGCACTTATGTATGGTTCTTTTTTTATGTTTAAATAAGGATTTTGTTCTGCTTTTTTATTCAAAACATATAAATAAAATGTAGTAAGTAATTATCTTGATCTGAAGTGACTTTTATTAAGGCGCCTATATAAAGTGCTCTTTTTTCATACATTGTTGTCTCAAATAACTATTTTGTTGAATTTCTCAATTCACAAAGTACTAACTTTATAAAATGAGTTTATACATTTTTATTGAATACATTTTAAGTTCTTATAGCATCAAATAATATAGGAGTTAATTAATATGTCAAGTAAACCGCTAGTTATAACGCTTCCTCCTATATCAAAAACTAAAATTACATTTTATTCCTCTTCTGACCAAGTAATTAATCACACTTTTTTAACAAATGAAACTTCAGAGCCTATCGCAACGTTTGCATATTGTCCTATAGACTTTGAAAGATTTGAAACTAAAAGAATGCCAGTCCTTATAAAATAATTGTTCATTCTCATTTACGAATAATCTTTTTTACATTACACATACTATCTACGAGTCAGCTTCCCATGGCTACACTCCAGACTGTTTAGGATCACGGCAGGTAACTTAGTCAGTTACCTGCCATTTTATGTTTAAGCCTATTTTTTGTACAACAAGCAGCTAGCTAATTACTTTGTTGTACTGAATGAATTTTTAATTTAGTTTTCTTTCCTGCATATTTTTTTGAATTCTGTTTATACTTTAGGTGTAACTTTTTGTTACAATATATACCGTATCCAGTGAAACTTCTACAATTGAGCAATTATGAAGTGACCCCTAAAAGTTAGACACGGTTATTTCATTAGGCAGCTTGATAAAAGTGAGTCCGGTATTGTACCGGGCTCATTTTTAATTTTGCCTTAATCCGTTTCGTATTATAATAATCTATATATTTTTCTAATTCTATTTTAAAGTGCTCTACATTTTCAAATTCTTTTATGTAGAGGAACTCCGACTTCATAATCCCAAAGAAATTTTCTATTACTGCGTTGTCGTAACAGTTTCCTTTTCGAGACATACTCTGGACGATAGCTCTTGATTCAAGTGTCCGGACGTACTGTCTCATTTGATAATGCCATCCTTGATCCGAATGCATCAGTAGCTGGTGGGTTTCGGGTAAACGTTCCAATGCTTTCTCTAACATGTCTGAAACAAGCGAATACGTCGGTCTAGAACCAATTGTATAGGTAATAATTTCACCATTATACAAATCTAATACAGGTGAT
>NZ_JBPWAP010000102.1:0-13713 GCF_051776705.1 Bacillus cereus group sp. BceL291
TCAATTAGCTGAAAATGATGGGACGCCGTATGACGGGAAACTGTCACGTACGGTGTTAGGTGGGGGAAAAGGTGGAGATGATATCAAAGCTTTACCTATCACGCACAGTTTTATAAATGAAAAAAGTAAATCCTTTACTTATTCTGACACTCGCAATAGGTGTGTTCGGAATTATTACTACCGAGATGGGTATTGTCGGCGTATTACCACAAATCACTGAAAAGTTCGGAATTTCAACTACACAAGCTGGATTTTTAGTAAGTATATTTGCACTAGTTGTTGCTATTTCTGGTCCGTTTTTAATTCTGCTCGTCTCTAGTATTAATCGCAAAATAATTTTATTAACAGCAATTTTCACATTTGTTATTTCAAATTTAATCTACGCTTATACAACACAATTTGAAGTCATGCTTGTTTTTCGTATTTTACCGGCAGCGCTTCATCCACTCTTCTTTTCAATCGCTCTTGTAACAGCTGCTAAACTTGTCCCTCCAGAAAAGAGCGGTCAAGCAGTTACAAAAGTTTTCATGGGAATTACTGTTGGTTTCGCTTTAGGTATACCACTAACCTCTTACCTTGCAGACCAATTTTCACTCGAAATGGCTTTCTTATTCGGAGCATTCGTTAACACTCTTGCATTCATTGGAATACTACTCCTACTTCCTTCTATGCCTGTTAAAGAAAAAATGTCTTTCGGCAAACAAATTCGTATACTCGGCAAACCAGGATTATGGTTAAATATTTTAACCGTCACATTCCTTTTTGCAGCCATGTTTTCCGTATACAGCTACTTCGCCGAGTACCTTGCAAAAGTAACTTCCATGAATGGATCTCTCATCAGTATCATGCTATTCATATTTGGTATAGTTATGATTTTAGGTAATCATTTATTTGGTGGTCTCCTGCAAAAAAGCATAATAAACACTGTAATATCATTCCCTATTCTATATTCTATTGTTTACATATTGGTTTATTATTTAGGTTCCTACCTTGTTCCAATGATTTTTATAGTATTCATTTGGGGAATCGTACATGCTGGTGGATTAATTGTTGGTCAAACATGGTTAATAAGTGAAGCTAAAGAAGCACCTGAATTTGGTAACAGTCTATTCGTTTCGTTCTCAAATCTCGGAATTACTTTAGGAACCACTATTGGAGGCTGGTTCATTTCAAACTTAGGTATTCACCAGCTTATTTGGAGCGGCTTTATATTCACACTACTCTCATTTCTATTAATTATAATAAAACTAAAATTTTTCAATTCTAATAGCCAGGCTTCATTATCAAGCTAGTACATTTTCAGTTCCAAATTCGATAAAGTGAAACTTTAATCAGCCCTCACCAATCGGACTTTTATTAATTTCAACGTTTAGACAGATACATAACTCCAAAACTAAAACGTTTATTGCAATTATCGATATGGAACATTTTACAAAACAACTTAATATGGTAAAATAATATTCGGACAGGAGTCCAATATTATTAAAATTAAGATGGTTCAAGTCGGAGGAAGGCACCTTAGGGTGTCTTTTCTTTATTTGCAAATGGACCTGCTCAATTATTGTGTAAAAAACATAAAGTAAATTGAATCCATTAAAATACATGAGTGACCCCTTGTTTTCCCCTCTTATTAAAGGAGGAACTATTATGGGATTTGGTGGTAGTTGTAGTAGTGGTTGTGGCGGCGGCTTTGCTTTACTAGTTGTATTGTTTATTTTATTAATCATTGTTGGAGCTTCTTGCTTCTGCTAAAAAACTATTGGAAAAGACACTCTTATATGGGTGTCTTTTCTTTGTAATAAAAAGCTCTCTAGAAAAGAAAATTTTGAGGCTTTTACATTCAAATCATCCAAATTAGTTATTTACACAGCACTTTATTTCTTCTCATCCCTCATACTGTAATAGCCCAAATTAATAATAATCAGGAAATACCCACCCATAATTCCAGCTGCAAATGTCCACATGTACTCACTGTGTTCAATTTCATACATAATAATCGCACCGAGTATGGCGGCTGCAAACCGATTCATCATGCCGAGCATTGGTGCTTTTTCTTTTTTTACGATGCTATTTCCGAACTTTTCGATACGCCTTCCTAAAATCCAGGCGCAGTACATACTCACTAAAAGGCCGATGCTTATCCCTACAAACTGGGCTGGAAAAGGTGTCAGCAACCATCCCAATAACATCACGCCTAATAAACAATATATTTGTATGTTGAATGATCTTAATGCCATACGAATCATATTATGCTCCTTATCTTTCCTATTAATCCCATCTTTCGGACTTCAAGCTTTCCGATATATCTTTTTTTAAATGAGGGAATTTGATTTTGCTCACCATTAAATAAGCGAGTACGCATGTGCCAAATGCCACGGAAACTGGGTTATTTAGGAGGCATAAAATGAGGAGACACATTGCCGCAAATGGAATGGGCATTCCGATGAATGTTGGGAGTTTGCTTTGTTGCGTGTTAAATCTAGCAAGCCGCAGCATTCCGCAAATACTATAAGCGAGCGCACATATCATCCCGATAAACTGCAAATCTTTTAAAGCGACACTATAGGCAAGAATAGATGGTGCCACACCGAAGGTCACTAAATCCGCAAATGAGTCTAACTCTCCGCCTATTTCCGAAGCAGCATCTAGTTTCCGAGCGACCATACCATCAAACAGATCAAATACCATACCTGTAATAATGAACATAACTGCACCATGCATATCGTGAACGAAAACAGCGTGAATAGCCAAAAGCCCACACACAAAATTTGCTATCGTAATCATATTTGGTATGTAACTCATCACACGCTTCTCCTCCTTTCTACTAATGCTTCATCTAAGTTCTTACTCATTACAATCAAGATCCTTCTGCTTTTCTTCCAATATCACTTTATTTATTTTCGTTAACGTATCTGTCATTTGCTCTAGGGCGTTTATATCGATTTTAGAGAAATATTTCTCAATTAATACATCATCTAACTCAGACAACCGTTCTATATACTTACTACCGTTTGGACCAAGTGTAAGAAAATACTCCCGTTTATTATTAGGGTTTACTTGTTTTGAAATCATCTTCTGTTTCTCCAATTTCGATAAAACTTGGCTAACGGCACTTTTCGTTATATTAAACGTACTCGCAATGTTATTTGCTGTCGTGTTTTCATTTAAATGAATATGAAATAACATGCTCTCTTGCTGCCCAGTAAGACCGAACTCATCCTTTAAATCTTGAAATAGTAAAATATAGAGTTCCGTATAGGCTCGATTCATTTCATTAATTACTTCTTTATACGTTCTAGTCATAGCATCCTCCATGCTTTTATTTCGTTTTACTTAATAGTTAAGTTTACTTAACTTAACTATATTATACCGTTATGTTTGTGTAAAGGGAAATATAACTCTACACTCTACTCACAATGATACAAAAAAGACACTCTTCTAAAACAAGTTTAGTCGCTTCTGTCTCACTGCTTTCCTCATCCAAATACTTGGTAAGTAATTCTGAATAATCAAAAAGAAAATCAACAAAATTCCATATAGACCCATTACTGGTTAAAATGTTATAATGGAATTACCCTACATAGTTACTCATAGCCAGACTGAGGAACTAGCGTCTTATTAAGTAATGCGCATAACTAAAATAAAAAAGACACTTTACGGTGTCTTTTTTATTTATATTCATTGGAAATTGGAATTATCTCTTTTATAAACAGACTCTATCAAACAGTAAAGGAGACTAACAGATGGAACATCCTGTTGCAAGAGAATTACGTTTTATACGGGTATGTCTTATCATTTTGATTATTGTCATTGCGTTTTGGGACCGGGAGAAAACTGTAGAAATTACTGATCACGGTAGCAATCCTATCTTAAACACCAGCAATATGACCCAAGTTGGTGAGAATACATTTGCATACAAAGACGAATCAAATCAAATTAAAATATTTAAGTTTAATCCAGATACAAATGAAATATCACTTATTAAAGAGTTTCGTGCTGAGGAATACTACTCAGATACAGCTAAATAAAGTAATATTGACCACAAAAGTATAATGACCACAGCCTTTAGCCATAATTACGACTAGAGGCTTTTTGTATGTAAGTAAATGAAAAAGGAGCTAATTTTATGGAACATAATAAAAATGGAATACTTGCTTTAATTGTTTTATTTTTAGGATTAGTGTTTTTTGTTAGTGGAATGGTTTATCATTTATGGGGCTCATTTTAATTTCAACTTTTAGACGGATAAAGTGAAACTTTAATCAGCCCCCACCTAACTTCTTTGCTTTCGCTGAATTTTTAAGTGGGGGTCTTACTGCCCGGCAAATAGCGGGATAAATAACTCGAATCAGAGAAATGCACAATATTTTCCCTTTTCCTTCCAAAATTAATATAATAAGATATAAAATGTAATACATATAAAGACAAATATATAGCACTCATTAAAGTGCTTCTATTTTGGAAGGAAGAAACGATGAACAAAAAGTTATTAGCCCCATTATTATGTAGCACATTCTTGTTTGGAATATCAGCTTGCAGTTCACATGATGCGCCTGCAAAAAATGAGCAGGCGACTTCTAAAAAAACAGAGAATGACAAACTTAGTAGCAAGGATTCGCAAAAAGAACTTCCTACCAATGTAGATTCCTCTGATGTATACATGTCAATGGGATCTGCCGAGTCATTAGATGTTATAGGGACTGGAGAAGTTAAAGCACAAGGTGTCTTTAAAGTATTAGACATCGCAGTTTATAATCGTAAAGAAGAACCCATTACACTAGATATTAACAACTTTAAATTAATTGATGGATTTGGAAGAGAATATCACATTTCTAATGAATATCAATCCGTACTTAAAGCTGCAAATACGTCTACATTTAAATTTGGTATTGTTAACCCTGATGAACATTCGGACGGAAACATTGTATTCGATGTACCGAAAAACACGCGAGGATTAACTTTAAAATTTAATAATGATAAGTTAGATAAAGAGCTCCAATTAAAAGTGGAATTGGAATAGGCAAAATAAATACGTCTCCCTTAACATTCTCTACTAACATAAAAAAGTACAGTCTTTTCTACAGCAGACTGTACTTTTTCATTTATCATTTCACATAACATTCCCTAATTTTTTTGACTAGATGCTCTCCAATCACGAAAAGATGTTGGGCGTCCAGAAAAAGCTCTTTGCTTTGTAACAGATGGTTTTTCTTCAGGAGTCATTGTTTTTTCTTTAAGCGTCGCTGGTTTTTCTTTAAGCGTCACTGATTTTTCTTCAAGAATAGTCACAGCTGTTTGCATTTTCTCTAACTGTTCTTTCAACAATTGTTGTTCAATCTTTAAATCCGTAAGTAAACGTAAAATCATCTCAGAATTAGCCATAAGATCCTCCTTCCCCCAATACACAGAATAAAATACAATATGTAGAAGGCGGGATACCGGTGACAAAAATAAGGTCGTCAACTCTTTTTAACTTCTAAAATCCTTTTATTTTTTTAAGGACCTGCTCCATTCATCCTTAAAAACATAAATTAAATTAAATCCATTAATAAATGGTCTTTATGGAAGGAGGAGTTAATATGGGCTATGGCGGTAGTTGTGGTGGAGGCTGTGGTTTCGGCGGCGGATTTGCCTTACTTGTTGTGCTCTTCATCTTATTAATCATCGTTGGCGCTAGCTGTTGGGGCGGCGGATTCGGCTGCTAAGGAGAGGCACTCTTGAGAGTGTCTTTTTTTTGGTATGTGGCTCGTATACATATTTAAAAAAATTTCCGTTCTAGAAGTACTATAATATTAGCTTAACATGTCAGTTCCCCCTAATTAATAGGTGGTTCTAGCCTATAGAATTCTTTTAAATATAAAATGAAACTATATTTCTCAATGAATAAAACAATTTAACATGGTAAAATAATATTTGGATGGGAGTCCAATATATTATTAAAATTAAGATGGTTCAAGTCGAAGGAAGGCACCTTAGGGTGTCTTTTCTTTTTTATAAATAATTATAAAGTAAAATTGCAAAGGATGCTTACTACTTACAAGGAACATTTTCTTCCCTACAACTATTTATTTGAAACTAATTACTATTATAAATATAAAGAAGTTATGGATAAAGTAGTGAGGTAAATAAAACAAAATATAGATTTAATTCATGTTTCTCAACGAGGTACCACCAGCATTTTCAAAAAAATACGCTAAGCAAAAAAAATAATCAGCTGTCCATATGGACAGCTGATTTACATCATTACATTTCTATTATTTATCTTACCACTTGTACAGATACTGGTTTCCACCCCTGATTTTCTACCCAATCAATATTAACCTTATATTTTTTATTATTTTGCTTATCTCGTACATTACCGTAGGCTTTATTATTACCATTATTCCCAATAAAATCGAAAATCAATTGGCTCTCTGGAACATCAACAGCATAAGAAATTGCTTTTTTCATCTCACTCCAATCTACTGTTCCTTCTTTAAATTTCATTTCAGGTTTTGCTCCTTGCTCGGTACCAATTGGCTTCCAAGAAGGATTAGTTTGAGAACCCTTTTCTTGAGATGCCGTTTTTTCTTCCTCATTATTTTCATTTCCGTTCGTTTTTACCGATTTTTCTGCTTTTGATTTCTCTTCTAGCTGTGCTGCTTCTTTATCTTCAATTTTCTTCTCTTCTATCTTTGCTGTTTCTTTATCTTCAGTTTTCTTCTCTTCTATCTTTGCTGTTTCTTTATCTTCAGTTTTCTTCTCTTCTATCTTTGCTGTTTCTTTATCTTCAGTTTTCTTCTCTTCTATCTTTGTTACTTTCTTTTCTTGAGCAATTGCTTTCGTTGATGTATTAGAAGGGGTAAACAATTGGTATGTCACTATACCAACTGTCACTAATACCAAAGTAAATGCAATATTAAAAATTGCCTTTTGACGACGATTCTGTTGTTTTTCTTGAAATCTGCTTACTTGTCCCATTCTTCAAACCTCCGTGTTTACTTTCTCCTCTACTCTTTATGTATTATCCCTAAAATTCTTAATATTTTTATTAAACAATAGAAATAAACTACACTTTCCATACAGGATTTCATATCATAATAAAATTTGTGTTTTTTCAAGTATCTGACATATGTTATTCAAAATAGTTTAATACATTAAAAATAGATAAGCTTCTGCACTTAAGAAACTTTCAATTTTATTCAAAGGTGATTCCAATTATGTCCATATTAGATCTCCTGTAGAAAGCTTTTTAACAATTAAACCTCTTCTTCCCTTATTTATAATTTTTAAATTAAATTTCCCTCTATAGTATAATAAAGATGTTTCGTTTTCTAATGGGGTATGTCGTAAAATCAAAAGGGATTTTATCTCTTTTACCTTCTTTTCAGAGTAAATTTCACCACTAGGAAATTCTATTATTCCTAATGTAATCTTTAATTCGCTCTCATCGAAAGGCCACTCCTTATTAAGTTCCCTTATCTTTTGTATAAAGCTTCTTTTGGTTTGTCCTATATATAGCAATGTTACACTCTTAGCACATACTCTAGAGATTGCAAATATCCCCTTCTTAGAAGCTTCTTCCCTATTATAAAAATCATTTATACTATACATTCCATACCATTTAATATGTACTGTTTCTATGAATCTCACCTCATTTTTAGACAATATTATAATTTCTGAATGTTCAAATTATAATGG
Source organism: Bacillus cereus group sp. BceL291 (assembly GCF_051776705.1). Classification (NCBI taxonomy): domain Bacteria; kingdom Bacillati; phylum Bacillota; class Bacilli; order Caryophanales; family Bacillaceae; genus Bacillus; species Bacillus cereus group sp. BceL291. The sequence goes on from NZ_JBPWAP010000102.1 coordinate 7,681, forward strand.
GCACATAGTCCTGATTACTTGAATTATAAATTGTGCTTTTCAATAATACATTTTATTATTACTAATTTCAATAATACAAAAAAAATACAATATTATAGTTTAATTACAAAACTTTATAAAAAAACAAAGTGATGTCGTACCAAATATTATATTTTTTCAATATCAGACTACCATGAACAAAAGTTAGAGAGTTATGGAATAAAATATAATTTGTATGTACATTTCTTTCAAAAAAAGTTTTGTAGTTTGCAACTGAATTAAAAAACATAGATTTTTATGACTCTTTCGGAGATATACCAAAGTGGGATCTTTGATATGCACATTACTATACCGAACTTTCGGTATAGTATTTTTTTGCAGCTCCTTGATTTTTCACCAAATACGTATAAAAATCAATAGTAGGAAAATAAACTGCTGGCTAAAAGTTTACTTTCGATAAAATAAAAAAGAATCTGCAAATCTGCAGATTCTCCTGATAATGATTATATAAGTATAGTATCATCTATTTATTTGACTATTATTCGGAAAGTATAAAACGGTTCACTAGATAGCAGAGTATTTTTACATATTGTATTAATTCCTTCTTCAAAAATCCCCCTAAAATAAAAAATACGCTATTCTTTCTGTAGAATCATAGGAAAGGATGGTATTTTTGTATGTCTATTTCTGTATTTGATGAATTATAACTATTTGCTCAAGAAATTCAAAGCTTTTTATGGACTTTCTTTTATTATATCGGTTTCACATATTTCCTCTAAAATCTCTAATACTTGCTTTTTCAATTCAGCCATTTACTTATTTTCTATGACTTCTTATTCTTTTTCTTTTATAGGAATCATTGCAAGAACTGTTAAATCTGCATTCGTTAAATCTTTTATCACTTGATGAGAAGCAAATACCGGTAGCGAAACAATAAAACCATCATCTACTTTTGTAATATCATTATGTGTAACATACTCCAGAAATACTTTATTTGCAGCCGCTACAAATTCTTCATCGCCTGTTCCATCAGGGTATGATACACCAATTTCCCCTAACATAATATAATATTGCTTTTTAATACCAGTCATATCCATTGGATCAATGGATTGAATTTTGTAATTTACCATTCCAGATTTCACTTTTCTTTCAGGAATATCTAAGTCAAAAAACTCTCCAGCTTCTTCTAAAATAATATTGATATCTTTGATTGTTGTTATAGCATTAGTTGCTTCCTTAAAAAACATGAGTTGCTCTCTTGATAAAACAATATTTTCTTCCTCTTTCTTAAACTGTAGATTTTCTAAAATATCTTCTATTTCTTCTACATTTTCCAGAAAAAATATATCATTCTCCATATGAGGAATTAATTCTTTTAAGTTTATCAAATACATTTGTGAATATTTTATATTCATCTCTTTCATTTCACGTAATTTGTCTAGAAATTTTAATACCTTAGCTTTACGATATGTTTCTGCCATCATTTTCACCTCTCGTTACATTTTGTATACAATCTGTATACAATGTGTATACAGATTGTATACGAGGTGTATTGGATTTGCAAGTATTAATTTTAAAATACAAAATTAATTGGTATTGTTTAAAAATTTTTATTATAGCTATCATGAATTTACTAATACAACTCCACCTATAAAGGTTACGATTCTAAAAAATATTAGATTTTCAAATATTCTTCTTCGCCTGCTGAAACTCTTACAGCGAAACGGACGAAAATCCCCATCGATACAGGGAGAAAACAGTCTTTAATATATTAGGTGTCGTTTACAATTGGACCATGTCTGATAATTAAGCCGCTTAATTTTAAAAATGAAACCCGTTAGGATTTATTTGATATGCAGAATCCCCAATGATTTGCACTGGTTTTTAGAATAAGAAAAAATCCCTTCTGAAACTGACCTTTCTTAGCCTTAGCTTGATAGCAATGTGGCGGTACCCCATCGCTATCAAGCTAAGACTTTAAAGAAGCCCCTAAACGATAATTTTGTGTTTTTTACAGCACCGAAGTTCATTTTTATAGTTTTTGGGTAACCTTTTTTGTTAGGGTGATAGATATGGGGGCTAAGTCATAAATGTTTAAAAAAGAGCTCGTCCTATCTTTTCTGTACGAGAAACAAGATAGATTGACCTAGTACTGTGGAAATCTTTAATGGGTACAGAACAAAGAGATAAATGACCTATGTATTCTGAAATTGTTCGAAACACGCTCTTACTTTATTTAATTGATTCATTCTTTTATAAAAAAGTCTGTTCATTTCTATGATCCTTCAACTAACGCCATCCACCCATTGAACAAAAAGGAAAAAGTAAAGTTAACTCTTTTTCCCATAAGGAATAATGACTTTGTTCAGTAATCATTATCATTTTGCTAATGTAATGAACTTACTTTATTAATTTTCAACGGATGCCCTCTTCATTAATCGCTTTAATTTATTTTCTGTATCCGTTTCCCCTACTGGCGTATAGATACTACACCGTAAATCCATATCACCTTGAACTTGAAAAGAAGTTAAATTAAACAGCATTTTGCCTGCTTTAGCATGTCTGAATTCAATTATCATGTCTGGAGCCTTACTCACTTGACTTTCTTGCCATAAATTCTGGAATTCTGGATGGGAACGACTCATTTCTTCAATAAACTGGCTGTACCATTCATCGTCTAAATAGCGTCCATAATAGGTACGGAAAATAGCAAGAAAACCTTTCACGAAATGTTCCCAATTGACGGCCAATGCTTTTAACTCTTTTCTAGTGAATACTAAACGAATCAAATTTCTTTGATCATTTGGTATTTGTTCAAAATCTAAAAAAACATGAGCAGCTGCAGGATTCCAGCCCATAATATGGCAATGTCGATCCGTAATGATAGTTGGACAATATGTTAATTCATCTAGTATTCGTATTAAAGAAGGGCTAAGCTTTGATTGATCCTTTTTTGGACTTGTACTTTCTGAATTTGTTTCGAATGCCAGGTCATATAAGTAGTCTGTTTCATCATTATTTAATTGCAAAGCTTTAGAAATACAATCAAGTACGATTGTAGAAACCTTTATATCTCTTCCTTGCTCTAGCCATGTATACCAAGTGGTGCTTACACCTGCTAACTGCGCAACCTCTTCTCTTCGTAACCCAGGTGTTCTTCTCCGGTTTCCGGCAGACAAACCAATAGACTCTGGACTAATTTGGGCACGCTTAGCTTTTAAGAATGCCGACAGAGCTTTAAGCCTTGTTTTATTATTCATTTTTAAAACTCCTTATCTTATCAATTTATCCTAGTAGTAGTTATACTAGGATAAATCCCCCCCTTGTAATAGGATAAATTGACTGTAAAATACAAGTATATTATTGATTGGAGGGAATGCAAAGTGGAAAGAGTTGTGATTACTGGTATGGGCGTAGTTTCTCCTATAGGAAACGACATCAAAACATTTTGGAACAATCTAATTAAAGGGGAATCTGGTATAGTCAATATCGATACTTTCGATGTTACCAATCATAAAACAAAAATTGCGGGTATCGTCCAAGATTTTGATGCAGATGAAGTTTTAGGAAAGAAAGAGGCAAGACGTTTAGATCGTTTTTCTCAATTTGCTTTGGCTGCCGCTGAACAAGCTTGGTCAGATTCTAAGTTAGACCTCGATCGTATAGATGTAGAAAGGTTAGGCGTATACGTGGGTTCAGGTATTGGAGGGATTGAAACCTTGATTGAAAATGTTGATGCACTTAGGCAGAAGGGACCAAGAAGAGTCAGCCCAACTCTAGTACCTGCCATAATGTCTAATGCTGCTGCAGCACAAATTAGTATCAAGTGGAATGCGATGGGACCTTCTATGTCACCTGTTTCTGCCTGTGCAATTGGAAATACATCTATCGGGGAAGCCTTTAGACTAATTCGTTCTGGGGAAGCTGACGTTATATTTGCGGGTGGAACAGAGTCAGCTATAACAGACTTATCAATAGCCAGTTTTGGTAACGCTACAGCATTATCAACAAGAAACGATAATCCCACTAAAGCTAGTCGTCCATTTGATGAAAATCGAGATGGATTTGTCATGTCAGAAGGAGCTGGAATTCTAATCTTAGAATCTTTATCTCATGCTTTACATAGAGAGGCAAAGATTTATGCAGAAGTCATTGGATATGGTGCAAGTTCAGACGCATACCATATCGTAGCTACACATCCGGAAGGTAAAGGTGCTTATCTTGCAATGAGATCAGCTTTAAAAAATGCCAATATATCGCCTGAAGAAGTTGATGTTATTAGTGCCCATGCAACAAGTACAAAAGTGGGGGACATCTCTGAAACGATGGCTATTAAGCAACTGTTTGGAAAACAAGCTTATCAGATTCCGGTAACAGCTAATAAATCTATGCTTGGTCATATGTTAGGGGCAGCTGGTGGAGTTGAAGCAATTGCTCTAGCAATGAGCTTAAAGGAAGGGACAGTTCCTCCAACAATTAACTTAGAAAATCTTGATCCATTATGTGATCTGGATTATGTACCATCTGTTGCTCGCCAAGTGAAAATAAATATAGGTCTATCTAACTCATTTGGTTTCGGAGGTCATAATGCAGCCATTGTTTTAAAGAGATACGAGTGAATAAATTTCTCTCGTAAATTTAACCGTTTACTCTAGAAACGGTTAGATTTATTCAATTAAAAAAAGGAAGAGAGAGTGAGAAAATGAATATTAGAGTAGCAACTGCATTAGACTACCCTAATTTAAGAAGGATATATTTAGAATCACGGCGTGAAAGTTTTCATTGGCTAGATAGAAATGAAATGACTATAGAAGATTTTGATAAACATACTGAAGGAGAACATATACTACTAGCAGAGGAAGATAATCATATCCTCGGATTTGCTTCTTTATATTTACCTGAAAACTTTATACACAATTTATTTGTACATCCTGAGTTCTTTGGTAAGGGGGCTGGAAGACAGTTACTTCATGCTTCCATAGAAAAGATGAATACACCATTAAGATTAAAGTGTGTTTCTAAAAATCAAAAAGCATTAAAGTTTTATGAGAATATGGGCTGGAAAAAAGTTATTGAAGAAGGTGAGCTAGAAGAAAAATATTGGGTAATGATATATGAGAGGTAGCACCACATCGCTATCTAGTGAACCGTTTTATACTTTCCGAACAATAGCCAAATAAATGGATGATACTATACTTTGAATAAAAAACACAAGCATTACATAATAAATAAAATATTCCTTATCTATTAACTTAAATATTGCTACTAATGCTACTCCAATTAATATACCAACGGTTAGAACAGTATAAGATAATGACTTAATTTTAAAGATGAACATTTGCCCTCTCTCATCTTGTGACTCCATCCGACGTTCAAATGTAATTTTGTAAATTTCTGCAATAAACACCAATACTACTAACACACAAATTACAATCGTAGCAATATTAACCATTATTCATCCTCCTTATATTTAAATACATCGGTTATCTCTTTCTCAAGTGAATTAGAAATTTTGAAAGCTAAAATCAAAGAAGGGTTATATTTATTTTTTTCTAAAGCTACTATAGTTTGTCGACTGACACCAACTGCATCTGCTAATTGTTGTTGAGTCCATCTTTTTTCAGCTCTTCCTACTACTATATTATTTTCAAGCATGTCATTCCTCTCTTCTATTATACAGTTATATTAACGTAATAGTAATATCTTTTTTACAAAAAGTAAAGAATATATTACAACGAACCGAATAATACATTATATGTTTCGCCGAAAAAACATGAAAATTATACGCTATTAAATTTATTGGGGGTTCTGCCGCATGCCCACCAACTTAAGAAAACAAATCCACCCCATAACGAGAAAATGAGCTTTTATTACAAATTAGCACAAAGTTTCGTTCTGGGGGTAGGTGTATTTTGTTAGCTTGATAGCGATGTGGTGCTACCCCACATCCATCAACTTAAGGTATATTTTCAAACAAAATGCGGTCTTTCCATATAGTTTTTTATTATCTTTTGTAGATTTTATAAAAGCGGGCATATCAAATAAACCCTGACG
>NZ_JBPWAP010000103.1:0-13679 GCF_051776705.1 Bacillus cereus group sp. BceL291
TGGATCAATTGCAATAACCCTTCTTCCAAATTGCCATTTACGCATCATATCAGCAAACAAATACGTAGACTTACCTGAACCTGAAATACCGATTACGAATTCATGTTTATTTAATAAATTTTCATCATCAACAATTACAACATTACCTGTTGTCATATTTTTTCCATTTACAATTCCAGTTTCTGAAAACATTTCATTTTCATGAAACGGAAAGAAATACGATACAGCTTCAGAGTTCATCATTCTGTACGTCATTTCTGGAATGGTATTATTTGCGAGAGGTAAAAAAGCACGAAATGCATCTAAAGCACGTATAGAAGGGGAATGTGCTGTACCAATTGCACCCATTCTACTTTTTATTAATGTTGTTAAATTATTCAACTCTTCTAAGGACGTACAAGATAAATGAATATACGTGTGAAATAGATAAATCTTATCATTAGCTGTTGCTATATCTCTTAACATTTGAATGGCTGAATCAACCTGTGCTTCAGCATCCGCTACAGTGTAAGCATCGGCATGTTGAGATTTCATTTTGATTTTATTTTGTTTAACTGATTTTGAAAGTTGTTCTTTAACTTCAGCCGAATTAAACTCCTTAATATAATAAGTAAAGCTAACGTTTTCAGATAACTCATTCAACTCTTGAATTCTTTGTTGATGGATAATAGTTTCATAGTCTAACACTAGCAACGTTCTTGTATGGTTAGACCCTAATTTCACCCCGTTTTCCATCTCCACAATATGTGAAGGAGCAATCGCTGTTAGTAATTGTTCGTTTGGATCTCCTACTGTATGAGCGAAATTGTTTTTTTCTTTTTTCGAACCAAATAATTTAGGGATTTTAAAACTATATTTCATGTACCATCTTCCTCATTAATTAATATTTTCGTTCACTTGTTTTTGAAGCTGATTAATTAACTTCTGAGCCGATTCACTTCCTAATGATATATCTAAAGAATTATGGGCACGTCCGATAATAAATTCACCAACAGACTGTGCATTATCATAATCAAGACATGTATAAATTAATTGTAGTAATTCCTCATTATTTAGTGGTTTTGCTATCAACCTTGCATGTCCAGTTAACATATTTTCAAGGTTAGCGGTTACAAGAGACGCTTTTCTTTCAATATCATTTAATGATTTTTCACGATTGTTTCCAATTGGCTGATCAATAATTACATATCGTTTTCTAGCAACCATATCTCTTGTTTTTTGAATCCCCTCAACGTATTCTTTATAGCTTTTTGTAAGCATTCGTTTTGCTGGATTCTTTTCCCCATGCGTAATATTATCCACATGAATCAAATGTTTAGATAAATTAACAGGCTGAGCCACCTGTGATATTTGAATCTCATTAACGAATTGTAATTCATTAATAAATGTTTTATAGGAAGTAAATATTTTTTGTCTCTCGTTACTACTCATTAATGATAAATTAACAGCGGATACATCTATTACTTTGACAAAACGATTATCATTTGTTTCATAGCAACTCGAAAAAATATCACGAATACCTAACTCTTTTCTTATGTCTTGATCATTTTGTTGCATATTAATGTCACCCTTTTTATAGAAAAATTCTTTATGTCTTCTTTGATATTTAAATTTCCATATCAGCCGATATTGTAAGAAAGATATATTTGATCTAATCGGGTGTTTAATTAACTGAAATGCTGTTAACGTAATCGTTGGTGTAAGACAAATTAAAGCTGTGTCTCTTGTAAGACTTCCCTGATTATAAAAAATCACCATGCCCACAATTGATATTAGTAAAGCTGGTGATACTATGACTAAATCCCAAAATGAAATTTTACCTACTAAATATTTTTTTGAATCGATATTAAGGGGAAGTTCAATTTTACCTTCCCCTTTTAATCGATCCTTTCTTTCTCTAAAGCTCTCTATCACTTTTTTTCACCTACTTTTATAGACCAGCTTTGATGTAATCAACGAATGGTTTAGCAAGTAAGAAGACTACTACGCCAGCACCACAGAATAAAAGACCTTTTTTAAATTTAGGTGCATTTTGCTCGTCACCTTGCCAAATCATTAGACCACAAACTAAACCACCAATAATGAATGCCCAAATAAATGTACTTTGCATGTCAGTAAATAGCGTTTGTAATAAATGTTGAATTCGAGTAAACATAATTTCACTCCCTCCTTAGAATAAGTTAGTAAGATCAGATAATACCTATTTTTAAATAAAATAACCAAAAAGGGTATAAAGGATTGATTTACAAACCCAATTGCGATCTTCAGGCTAAATTATACCCTTATTACCCAAAATAGGCAATAAGGGTATAAAAATTTTTATAATTTTTATTTCTATTAAAAATAAAACCATTATTTTCTCATTAATAAGGTTCTATATCAGTTCGTACCGAAACCTGTTGCCGTATAGTAATTCGTCCTTCCCTTCATGCAAGGGGTATTAAATTTTTGAATCATTGTGTTTCGTTTATGCTTTCACGTCGCTCCGCAATTCGCATTGTAAGTTTAGCAAATTTCTACACTTGTAAAAGTCCAACTCAACATCAATTCTAAAAAATTTAATACTATTCCCTTGCATTCCGATCACTCCTCATTACGTATAAGGCAACAGGTAACAGAGAAAAACCTATCAACACTACTACGAAAAGAGGAAATTTTATGTTCTTATCACAATTATCTTTTTATCAATTAGAGATTAAAAACACATCCCCGAAAGAAGCTATTACAAGCTCTACAACCGAATCATTTTATGCTTATGGAAGTGCATGGTTAAAAGCCTGTAATACTATCAGCAATTTTTTACAACAAAACAATTATAAAAAAGATGATTTAAATATTGTATTCAATGAAGACCCAAAGAATGAAGTTTATCGTTATACTTGGTCAGGGATTCACAAGTCTAGTTTCAAAAAACTTGAAATTACTATTATTTATACTCAATTCGCTGATACGGAGGACTTTTACAGAGAGTGTACATGCTGTAATAAAGTTATGTTTGAAGGATATTGTATACACGAGGGACTAGAATATTTTTGTTCTGATAAATGCTTACATACACAATACACGCCTGATGAATATGAGGAAATGCATGAAGATGATTATGCTTACTGGACAGTATGGCTTGAATAAACAACTAATTCCGTTGAATTATAGGTTAATAAAATTAAGACCCAAAATGTAAAGGAGGAAATAAAATGTATTTTGACTATGAAATACGATTGAAAGTTGAAAGGGAAAGACAACGAATTATTAAACTTTTAAAAGAAAAGGGTATTTCACAAAATTCGGAAGGTAAAAGAGTCAACGACTTAACTCTTTTGTCATTAAGTTTAATAAAAAACAAATTACTAACAAATAGTAAGTAAAGCATCAAAAATCTAACAAAACATTTAACATAAGGGAGTAGTTAACATGAAACAAGGACAAAAAGAATTATTGCATAAATTTCAAACAATTTTACTGGAACTTAGTTATGAATGTGAGGTAGATGATACTTTTCATAATACAATTATTAATCTAAATGCTTTTAGTAGATGTATTGATGAAATAGCATCGGATATTTCAATAGATAGAACAATAGCTAAAAAGATTAATAACCAAACTTACAGTAACTCATTAATTAATAAATTATTAATATATCTAAAAACAAAATTCTCAAACCTTATGACCCACAATAGATAATTTATAAAAAATTATTATCATGGAGGAATTTTATATGTGTATCCCAATAGTAGTTCTAGTAGAATATGATTTTTATAATGACGGAACAGGAAGCAACGTCTATCTATTCAAAGATATCAATAATGCGATAATATTTGCTAAAAGAGAAGCAAAAACATATCTAGAAGATAATAGACTTACTCTAGAAGACTTTAAAGGGCAACATGATACTCTAGACATTATGGAAACAAATGACAGTTATTATTTCAATTCATGGAATGATAAAAATTGTGATAAATACAATATTGTTGTCTATAAACAAGAATTTAAAGATAAAACAACGAAACTAATAAACTAACTACCTATATTTAATATACACAAGGCATAGATTGAGTTCAAAATCTTCTATGCCTGTTGTATACCTTTCTTATTCCAAAGAAGGGCTATATACCCCCGAAGAAGTGGCGTGTAAAGGGGCAAAATGTTTTTAATCGCTGTGTTTCGTTTATGCTTTTATGGCGTTCCACAATTCGCATTAGCATTATAGCAAATTGTGGAACTTGTAAAAGCCCAACTCAACATCAACTCTAAAAACATTTGTGCTATTCCCTTGACACGCCACTAGAGAAATCCTTTTATGTAGATCCTACTCAAAAAATCCCTCTTAACATATAAAGCTAAAAATCTTGTAAAGAACGGGTAGTATTTTTTGAGAAACCATTCAAAAAATCTCCACACCTTACTCTTTACAAATTTTTTTCGACTGGGTTATCAGCTATCACCAAGCTGATAACAAAATAGGGGGTGATGATCATCACAGCTTGGATTAACTAGTATACCCTGTCGAATCGCTAGTTTAACGTTCATAAATAATATTTTATTCGATAATAAAATACGGAAGTTCTCGGGGGCTTAGCCCACCGAACCCCCACCCAATGCTTCCACAAAATAGTAAGGGAAAAGCATTTTTCTATACACTATATTTCTATTTAAAACGACAAGAGGTTTAAAAGAAATTCAAAATGAATTCTAACCGAATTTAAATTAACAATCCAAAGGAATTCATTTTGAATTTAACACTTTATTTTATTGAATCGCATTCTTCATTTCATCAATTTCTTTAAATAATATGCCTATTTCTGTCCAATTCCATTTTGCATCTAAGTAGATCTTAGCTACTTTCCAATTGTCTTCTGTAATGTCTTCTGTAATATATTTATTTAGCTTTTTTTCATAAAAACGAATCTTTTCTTTAATAGTTTCAGTAGTCACTTGTATGCTTTCACCGTTTTGATGCAACTCTTTATTAGTTTGTACTTCTTCATCTTTAAGTTTTTGTTCTTTAAGCCACTCAGGAACAATATCTTTCTTTCCGTATGATGGTTTAAGAGAGTTTGGTTTTTGTTGAGACTTTGGTTTCTGTAATTGTTTTCTTTCTTCAAGATACGCTTTCTCAACATTTTCAATATCAGAAAAAGAGTTCATTCCTTGCGATACCCATTTCTTGATAATACCTTTTATAGTAGCTATGTATTTATCAGTCTTCATGTCACTGATTCTTTTAATTGCTTCATTCACTATATCTTTTCCATATGTAGTAGTTAAATTATTTAATTCAATCTCTACATATTTTGATGGTGAACTTACAATAGCAAATTTAAAAAAGTCGATAGGAGATAGATCTATACTTACATACTTATTAAAATAATTTAATAAATTATTAAGTTCTTTAGTATTATTAATAGGATTCTGTGGAGAATCCTTTAAAGGTTTCTGTGGAGAATCCTTTACTAAAGGATTCTGTGGAGAATCCTTTACTTCGTTTTTAGGTCTTCCACCCTTTATAGCATAGAACTTTCCTGATGATTTATAGTCTTTTTTCCAATCACGTACTTTTTCTAAAGGCTTTGTTAAAAGAGTAATGTCATTACAAGGGTAACGATAAATAACTATATTCATAGGCTTATGTCCAGCTCTTGCATGTTCTCCTTGATATTCTACTAAATCAACTAAGCCATATTCCCATAATGGAATAAGTATCTTTTGACGAAAATACTTTTCTTTACGGTCTAAAGCTTCCCATAAACTAGAAAGCGCTCTTGGAACTCTATCATATTCTCTATCTTTATCTCTACGATCAGCCATTGTATACATTTTTAAATAATCACAGTAAGCGGATTCTCCTAATTTATCTATCCAATCCATTGCGGTTATAAAATGTTGGTTTGGTAGTCTTAATTCTTCTTTTGGGACATGTCCCTGAGTAATAAAGGTAGGCGTTTGGCCTACTAGTTGTGTTTCAGACATATAAAAAACCTCCTATTTACATAGAAGGGCACTTTTAACATCGAACTCTCTAATTGGGGAAAATTACAATCTTATTGCATCTTTATATAAGCCAATATAACATTGACAAACAAAAAGTAGAAGATTATAATTAAATTAATAATAATAGGAATTAGAGAGGAGTTCGATTACTTGGCGGTTGTCGGTGCTCCTTCTTTTTTTATATTTTTTTTATGTTTTTTTACAAAAAATAACAAAGATACAAATTAGAAATCGTATCTTTGCTAACGAGTATATCATATTTTGTTGAAATATGGGATTGTTTTTTACTGATAGTGGTGAAAAAAGCCTAAAAGGGTATTGGTAGTTGATAAGAACGCTTTTAAAAAGCGTTCTTATCAACCTGAGCATATATATCATCTTCACTAGAACTCTGTACCTCTTTAGGGACAGGGTTCTTTTTTTCTTCCTCAATAGTTTTAGGGGAAGTAGTTATATTATTTGTTTGCTTAGATATATTATCAGGTGTTTCCTCTATTTTTTCTATAGGTTCAGAAATGCTTTCCTCTTTTGTAATACTTGTGAGAGGAAACTCTTGATGTAGTAATTTTTGAATATCGTGATCGGTAATATTTTTATAGCCGAAACGGTCTATCATATGAAGTACTAAGCTAGTTAATGAAACTTGTATTTTCTCTTGCTGATCACACCACTTATTTATTTTGCTTCTTGCTTCTTCATCTTTAATATCTTTTATCTTCCAACTAACGTTGGCTCTTGACACTGTTTATTCACCCCTTTTTAAAAAAGATTTTTTTGTTTAATATGGATAGTCCTTCCATGTTCATGTCAACAGCATATTCTTTTGGAATCCATAATAACTTACAATTTACTTCTTCACAAAACTCTAGTAAATCTTCATAAAGTAAATCTTCAAATTCTATACTTCCACCACCATATACACAAATGAAATCGGCATCACCGGCTATTTTTTCTGTGTACTTTTCTTCAATATCTTCTAATATTTTTTTAGCTTGAATGTATTTGCTGTTTTCTAAAAATCTAGATGCATCTTGATACAAACGGTGAGTAGGATCATTTAGGATATTCATGTATTGTTGGCGATTTAAAAGAACACGTCCGTTTGTATCTTCTTTTAATAGCTTGATAGCATCTTCAGTAGCATGTCCAACTCCACGACGTTCACCTGTACAGTTTTTTGGAATAGGATTTAAGCCTTGTGTGTAAACATATTCTGTTGTACCGTCACCAATATCAGCGTGCAAGATTTTTTTGTTTACGAAATCTTTAGGTTTGGCGTTTTCTTGGTATTGTTCATTGTATTTATCGAGAATATCGGAATCGGCTTCAATTAAAGCATAAAGTGATGGTACACCTTCTTTAGTCACTTTTACACTTTCGAATGTAATAAAAACAGTAACAGTAAGCTTACCTACGTAAACTACAACTACATGTGTATTTTCAGCGAATCGTTTCTCTAAAAACTCAGCTTTATCAACAGTATATTCACTCATAGGAATAGCTGAACTTAAATTAGATTTGATATTAATTGTAGAAGGGAGAACTCCGTCTTCTGTAAATGCGTTTTTGACAGCTTCACAAGCCATCATACCCAATGTCATAGCAACAGGGATTGTATGTTTATGTTTTTTCCCTAATCTTATATTCATATTTTCAACGTTTGAATCAGAAGTTAGAGTTGCACTTTTTCCAATGTTATATAAGCCATTACGCTTAATGCCATTACTAGTTATATGTACTGTTAAATCATCGTCTAAATTAGCGACAAGTTTTGTTAAGTTTGTTTCAGTAACAGGCGGTTGCTCTAATAAATATTGAATTACAGAAGGTTGTTTTAATTTTTCTCCATTGATCTTAGCTTTGATGCTTGCATTTCCAATATCGAAAGAGGAATCCATTTCGTAATTCTTAGTTCGTGTTTCTAATTCTTGTGTTTCATTAGCATTTGACATGTTATTCACCTCATAGTTTATTTGGTTGTTTAAATCATCCTTGAGTTAATTATACAACAAAATGAAATATAAAACAACTCTTTTTGAATTCATTTTGAATTCTTTTTTACAAAAGGTAGATCTTTTTAAAATGAGGTGTAAAAAGGATTTAAAATGAATTCTTTTTAGTTATGCTTTTGAATTTTTATTATTATATTTAGAAAGGGTGATCTATAATAAATTCTTAATAAACTTATTTAGAATTTATTATAGATTTATATAAAGTTCATTTTAGATTTATTTATTTTTTATAATAAAGATTCCATCAATGAATTCAAAAAGAATTTGTTTTTTTGAGATGTTGTCTTTTTTGATTTGGAGCACATCTATCTAAGGGAGAATTATATTTTTGTTTTAAGGGGTTAAAAGGGGCGTGGGCGTGAACTGGACATCTTGGTAGGGGGTAAGTGTTTAAATGGAGTAATTGTCTTGTGAAAGCCTTTAAAAGGCGTGAAAAAAGAGAAGTATCTACATATAGTAGATACTTCTCTTTTTAACGAGGGTTTAAAAGGAGTGTAATAGGCTTATCAGCCTATTTAAAATGATGTTTTAAAATAGTGAAGCTGGATCTTCTTTATCTTTCATGTATTGAGCAATCATAATTATTAGCATTTCTTTAAACTCTAGTTGAGGTAATTTAGTAAGAATTGCTTTGTGAATCTTTCTAAAATACTCTTCTTGTGTGAATAATTCATTTTTAATTGTTATTGTAACTAAATCTTTCTTTAAATCATTAAGTTGATCGTAATTATTTATAACTTTATCGGCAAATAATTCTACAGAAATTTTTTCATAGTAATTAAAAATTCCTTGTAGTTGTTCAAGATAACTTCTTTTGGATGATTTTTTAATTTCCATAATTTTATTTTTGTCGGTTCTTTGCAATGGAATATCTAAATTTTGTTTCAAAAAAATTCAGCCACCTTTTAAAAATATTATATTAAATTTATTTTGCTTTTATATGTTTTTAAGTTTTTTTTATTATACTATAAATGTATATCAAATTAATTGATAATTGTATAGAAAAAGGAGGAAATAAGCTATGAATAATGCTGAACAAACAAGAGACGATTTCAGTGAAGCAATGTATGAACTATTGAGTAGAATATGGAAAGCGATTTTTAAGAAAAGAGAGTTATCAAAAATAAAACGTGATCCGGAAGGTAAAGGAGAAAAAGGAAGCGATAAAGAAGGAAGAGATAAAGATAAAGAAGGAAAAGAAAAAGAAAAAGATATTGATAAAAAAGCATTGGAAAGTATTAATAAAGAAGAATTGACTGGTAAATCGAAAAAAGTATATGAGTATTTAGAAAAAAATCCTGAAATAGCAAAGCAAGTAATTTTAAAATTTTTAGACGAGAATATAAAAATACAATCTAAAGAATTTAAAGAAACTAATAACGAAGTTATTGAGGAAATACAAAAATTAAGAAAAGAAATGAATATGAATCATGAAAAAACAAATAAAACATTAGAGTCAGTAAATAAAATTGAGAAAGATCTAATAGAACAACAGAAAGAAATGGAAGATTTAAAGCGAAAAGGAAAAGATATTAAAGTTGATGAAATTGAAGAGGTAAAAGAAGAACAGAAACAAAATTCAATTTCAGATGAAATGTTAAAGATCTACAAAGAAGATTCTCAGTTTTATCAGAAACATGGAAGCCCATATGTATATTTAGAGAAGAAAGAAAATGAATATTGGAGTGAATTTGAAAAATACAATTCATTCGACAAAAAAATTCAAGCTACACAAAAAGAAATGCTACCTAAAATGGTTGCTTTAGGATGGAATCCTGAAAAAGATAAAGAAATGAATATTGTTGTTTTTAATGTGGAAACAAATAAAAAAGAAAAATTAAAAATTGATTTATCTAATAGTGAGTATGATAATGATAAAAAAGTATTTAGTCTAAAAGACTCAAATGAAAAAGAAATTGATGGAGGAATCAAAACTATATTTAATCAAGATAAATATAGACTTATCCCTGAATCTTTTAAAGATCATGAAAAAAATAACATGAAAAATTTAGAAGGTATCAAAGAAGTTTATACATTGAGCAAAGGAAGTGAAAATCAGGAAGAATTAGAAGAAGAAAATCCACAATTCCGTCACATGAACGCAAGTACCAAAAATATGGACAATAAATTCCTAGAATTTGCGGAAACAGGTGAAACAAATTGGGGAAAGAAATATGAAAAACCATATGAATCAAAAGAAGAAAATAATAAAGGAAATGAGAAAGAAAGAGAAGAGGAAAATGAATTAGAACTCTGATGAAATTAAAAATATTTTTTATCAATACCGCAAAGTATTCATGAATACTTTGCGGTATTGATAAAGACACCTCTTTTAAAAAGAGGTGTCTTTATTTTTTTAAATGATTCGGTTTATTAGCTTTTATGAAACTAGAGAAGATTTTGAAAAGATCTTCACGCTCAGAAATATCAAGATTGGTAATTTCAAAATATTTTTCAGCTAAAGCGCCTGTCTCAATTAAACGTCTAGCTCTCTCTTTTCTGAGATTTTGTGATTTTTTTCTCTCAATAGATTTTTTTGTATCATGATGTAACTTTTTTAAATCTTTAATTTTCTGATCAATTTTTTTTAATTGATCATCCTTAGTTTCCATTAGAACCTTCACCGTTTAGTGAAATATTTCTTAATTTTTCTTTTGCTTGTTCTTTAAGTATATTGATCAAAGTGATTGCTGTTTGTTCGTCTTCTATTTCCCAAGACTCAAATAAGTGTTTTCCAACGTTTGTATTTTTTTGTTTTTCTAGGTTTTTCTTTTTTTGTTGGAGTTTTTTTATTTGTTCTTCAATATCATTTAGTTGCTTGTCTGTACGTAACTTTACCATGATTACACCTCCTATTTGAATTATATAGAAAAGAAATAGAGAATAAAAGAGAAATCTAAATATAAGACCACTATGAAACTTGTTGATGGAAAAACGAAGTGGTATAATGATCACGAAGGGAAGCGAGTGCCCATTTACACAGTCAGTTTCCTAACTGTTTCATGGGTAATCAAAACTTTTCCAAAGTTATGATTCAAACGTTGTCTGGCGACAATAGCCCTACGGGGGAAATGGAAGGAGGAAGAATCAAAATGAGTCTGTTTTATTTCAATGTGAGGAATATTAATAAGTCTAGTCAATCCGCTGTTGCTTCGGCTTCATATCGTAGTGGTGAGAAATTATATTCTGAGAGAGATATGGAATTTAAGTCTTATAGAGGTAGAGAAGTAAAACCCGATTCTTTTATTCTTGCTCCTAAACATGCTCCAAAATGGGCTTATGATCGTGAAAAGTTATGGAATGAAGTTGAAAAAGTTGAGAGGAACTGGAATAGTAGATTATCACGAGAACTTTTAGTTGCACTACCTGTTGAACTTACTAATGAACAACAAAAAGAAATGCTAAAAGAATATGTTAATGGGATGTTAGTAAGTGATGGAATGGTAGCTGATATTTCTATACATAGAGATCGTGAACATAATCCACATGCGCACATTATGTTGACAGTTAGACCTTTCAATGAAGATGGGAGTTGGGGAAAAAAAAGAATAAAAAATGAAGATGGAAAATGGATACATTCTGTTAATTGGAATGATAAAGAAACATTGTTAAAATGGCGTGAATCTTATGCTGAAAAAGTGAATGAATGGTATAAAAAAATGAATATTCCTGAACGGATTTCTCATGAAAGTTATGAAAAGCAAGGCCTAAATAAAATCCCTCGATTGAGACTTACAAGAGAAGAATATCAATTTGAGGAAAGGCAAAAGAAAATTTCAAAAAAAGAAGGTAAAGAATATCAGCCATCTTCACATTATGCTCAGATAAATAAAGAGATTGAAGTTGCCAACAAAAAGATAGAAATTATTGAACAAAAAGTAGTTTCATTATCTGATTATCGTCAAAAATTTGAGAATGAAAAGTTAAATGAATTTAATCAGATTCGTAGATCAATGGATTTATCAGAGTTTGATTGGGAAGTACTTAAAAAAGTAGCTGGACGTGTTGGTGGTTTCCTTGATTATCAGAGTGCAAAAGAGAATCTAAAAAAATTAGATAATTGGAAGAAAAAAATTGATTATAAAAAACTACAAATTGATGCTGAAGAAAAGGTTTTATCAAAAGCAAAATTATCCTTTGATAAGAATCCTAAAAGTGTTCTAGCTTATGGATTCATTCCAAATAAATTTGAAGATTTATTATTGGAAAGAACTAATGAATTAGATAGTAAAAAAGATGAATTAAATCGAACAATTTCTTATTTTGAAACGATATATGATGAATCTTTAAGAGCCTATGAACTTCAAAAGGAATTTACTAAAGAGGAATTTAAGTTTTTATATCCTGAGTATGCACAAGAATTCGATGGATCTAATGTGGATCTTTATGATATTAAGTTTTCATACACGCAACAATTTAGAGAGAATACTATAATCCATGAATCGCTTCCTGATTTTAATAGGGATAATCCTTATTTAAATGATAAACATCATAATTTAAAAGATGTATTGAATGAATGGGATAGTTTAAATAAGGACTTGCTAATTTTAGAAAGAACTAAGACTAAAATTCAGAAGGATTATAAACACACATTTGATAATTTTAATGCGGAAAAAGTATATGATTCATCAATTAAATTTACAGCAATTAGTGAACAAATTTCTGATAAGGAAAGTAGAAAAGAAGCCTTAAAAGAAAAACTATTTAATATGATGAAAATTTACTATCCAAATATTGATGATGTAACAATTAAGGTAATCCCTCCAAAGGTTCAAAGCCAATTACTACTTCTACATTTAACAGGAGAAAGTACAGGTATATTATCTGAAGATTTATTACTACTAAAGCAAAAGAAATATAATGATAAGTCTTATGAACAAAATCATTACAGACCTTCAGATAGAAAAAGATTTGAGCCAAGAGGAAAACATGAATTTGAAGAACAAACGAATAATAATGTCGCAAGTGATTCAGGGCAATTATTTAACACTCTAATTCAAATGGCTCAAAGTCAAGAAACCAAAGATAATGATTTAGAAAGAAAACGAAAAATGAAGAAAAAAGCTAGAAAAAATTATCTTGGAGGTCATGAATTATAGGAGAGTGAAAATGAAAAGAAAAGAAAGAAATAAGTTTGTTCAAATTTTATGCGGTTTAACTATAGGTACTATACTTGGATATTTCTATGCTGGATTACTTAGAGTGCTGAAAGAACACAATAACCTTCAGGATAACTTAAAGGATTATGAGGGTACAATTCAGTTCATGAAAACAACTGATAAGCAAATGCAAATTTTATTTCTTGTAGTATTAGTTATATCAATGGGCTTTGTGTTCTCTAAAATGGGATTGAAAAATAAGAAATATGAGGATGCTAGTGATTTTGGTGTTCATGGTACTTCGAGATGGGGAACAATTCCAGAGCTACTTAAAGGGGGAGCTATTTCTAAAAATAGTAAATACTCCGAGACAGACCCCTTTAAAACCTTAAATGCTGAAAAAGGGATAATTCTAGGTAGAGATATTGAAACAAAGAAGTTAGTCATAGCTCATGATGAAACTACGGTGGACAATCTGAATGTAAATGTTGTGGGTTCTTCAGGATCAGGGAAAGGCCAAGCTTTTGCGATAAATAATTTAATAAACAATAGAGAGAGAACCATTATTTGTACAGATCCT
>NZ_JBPWAP010000104.1:0-13673 GCF_051776705.1 Bacillus cereus group sp. BceL291
CCTTCTAGATATCGTTTTACTGCTTGTATTTTATCTTTTGAAGAAAATTTAGCCATAAAAAATGCACCTCCAATTGTTAATTATGTGTCTAACAATTGGGGTGCACTTCAAATCAGTGGTCTTTTAAATGATTAAGCAGCTTTCTGTTCAGTTTGAGGAACAGGTTTTTGAAGCGAGTTATAAACTCCTGTTCCGATAACGTCTAATGCCATTCTCATTCGTTCAGGTGAAATGTTTTCTAATACGTTATCTTGAGGTGTATGGTATACCTTCTCAATATGATAGATTAATGGATTCCAACTATCGACACCCATCCAAATGAATAGAGCAGCAGGAATACCAGCTTCAGCAAATGGAACATGATCACTAGAACCGAATTTACCTTGTAGGATGAGGTTATTATTTAGTTGTTTACCTGCTTGCAAGGCAGCGTCTGTTACAAAGTTTGTAGAGCCATCAGGTGTCATAGCATATAAATTCTTTGCTTTATCATAATTTGTTGCAACCATGTCGGCGTTAAAGACACCTAAAATACGGTCGCGTTCTTTTTGGGATAGACTATTCACGTAATAATCCGAACCAAGTAATCCAGTTTCTTCAGAACCAAAGGTAATAAAGCGAATTTCTTTATCAGTTTCTACATTTTGAAAAGCACGAGCTAGTTCTAATACTAATCCAGTTCCAGAAGCATTATCATTTGCGCCAGGTGCTCCGACAACACTATCATAGTGCGAGCTTACAACGACTGCTTTTTCATTACCTGTACTCTTTTTTGGTTTCTTTTTGGCGATAACATTTAGAGATGTTAATTTAGATTCATGTCTCGCTTTTAGGGAAAGAATTGTTGTCCCCTTTTTAGCGATTTCTTCTTTAAATGCATTTCCTTGCGCATAAGCAAGACCAAAGACAGGGATAGATTGCTTTTTCATTAGGTGGGGATTGAAGGTTTGTCCATAATTTCCGCGTCCGCCAATTAAACTGTATAAAAGAACACCTTTTGCACCTTTGCTAACAGCATTTTCAACTTGTTTATTATAGTCGGTAACTGTCGTTCCTCTTTCAAATAAAACAATTTTACCGTTTACTTCATTTGGAATATCTTCTAATTTTGTCCCACCTTGAACAAAGATAAGGGGAGCTGTAACAGCTTCTGTAGAAATTAGTGCATTAGGAGCGGCACCAGCTTGCCAATTACGTTTTGTTGATAGGGGTGATTCAATGAATCCAACGTATTGATCGGGCACCTGAAATGGTTGATATTCTACGTCATAGCCCATTGATTTAAGCTGCATACCAATGTAACGAGAAGCCCATTCTTCGGATTTTGTTCCACCGGGGCGAGGACCAATTGTTTCAGATAAGAAACGAACATGTTCAATCGCGCGGTTTGGATCAATCTGTTTTGTAATAGATGGAGTTTGTGTAACCTCTGACGTGGAATCCGCTTTTGCTTGCCCAATTGGAGCTAAGCTAACAGCAAGTGATACAGCAAGCAAAGAGCTTACTATTTTTTGTTTCAATAATTTTCTCATTTTTTCCTCTCCTATTCTTCTATTCTCTCTGACTGACAAAAGAAGACGGATAATGACTTTATTTTACCTTCACACCTTTTATTTTTCAATATTCTGACATTGAGAAATAAAAAAAACGATATATGCATATTTGCATATTTTTGAGGGAGATATGTATGCTATCATTTTAAACGAAGGTTCGCTTTCTACTCTGAAAGCTCCTACATTGCATGAATCTAGTGTACCCAAACTTTAGATTATGTAGAGGAATGGAACCACTGTAGGGTTTCATTTCTCATGTTTGAATCAGTTGATGGTAATTATGTTTCCGCATTTCATAATTATTATCAGTGATATATGTAAGGCATCCATATGAAAATAAGAGGCTGTTCAAAGGTTTTCCGTACTTTTGGGCAGCCTCACCCCGTTAAAAGGACGATACTTTATGTATCGTCCTTTTTGTATAAAAAAACATCCAATCAATTGAGAGATTGATTGGATGTGAAAAAATTATTAATAATTTTTTTTGCGTTTTGTAGCTAAAATACTTAATAATCCAGCTAGTAGAAGAACAATACCTACTGTTTGTGTAGGGTCTTCTTTATGACCTGTATTTGGAAGGTGCTTATCCGTATTTCGATCATCTTGCTGTTTGTTATCTGTTTTATTCGATGTTTCTTCGGAAGTTCCGTTTTCGTGTTTCTCAGATGTTTCATTGCCTTTGTTATCTTCTTTATTTGGAGGAGTAATTGGCTTGTCATCTCCACCTGAAGAAGATTCAATTTTTTTATTTGAAACTGTAATTTGTAGTGGCTTAGCTTGGGCTTTATCAATTGTAAAGTTTATTGGTGATGCATCTAATTGATAGCCTTTAGGAGCCTTTGTTTCTACTAATTGATAATTACCAGGTTTCAAATCATTTACGATTACTTTTCCGTGTTGATCTGTTTTTAAACCTTCTCGGATGACTTTTCCATCTTGGTCTAAAATATTGAAAATGGCACCTTCAAGTGTTCCATGGTGATCAATATCAACTTTAGTTAACTCAATTGAACCTGTTGTTAAACTATTTAAGGCTGTAACAGAGGTAACCTGAGATTGTCCTTTCGTAATTGTGAAAGGAATTGGTTTAACGTTTAAATCATAGCCAGTTGGAGCTTTCGTTTCAATGAACTGATAATCTCCCGGACGTAAATCAGAAACTGAAATCTTCCCATCTTTATCAGTAGTTAAATCAGTGCGAACAATTTTACCTTTCGCATCGATGATGTTAAACACTGCATCAGAAAGTTTTGTATCTGGATTTATATCATCCACTTTTATTAATTCTACAGCACCCTCAGTTAAGCTATTTGTAGCAGTAACTTGGAGCTTTTCTTTTTGGCTTTTCTTAATTGTAAACTTAATAGGTGTACTATCTAATTTATAGTGTTCAGGAGCTTTCGTTTCAATAAACTGATAGTCCCCAGGACGTAAATCAGAAACAGAAATTTTTCCATGTACATCTGTTGTAAGTTCAGTGCGAATGTCGTTACCATTCATATCAGTAATTTTAAATATCGCATCTTTAAGAGCAGTACCATCTACATCATCTACTTTAGAAAGTTCCACAGTGCCTTTCGTTAAGCTATTTGTAGCTGTAACGGAGATAGGATCAGCTTGGCTCTTTGTGATTGTGAATGGAATTGGCTCTTTGTTTAAATCATAGTGTTTCGGAGCCGTTGTCTCGATGAATTGATAATCACCAGGACGTAGGTCAGAAACGCTAATTTTACCTTGTTGATTCGTAACAAGATCTTTGCGAATTACAGTGCCATTCATATCCACAATTTTAAATACTGCGCCTTCAAGAGTAGTGCCATCGACGTCATCCACTTTAGAAAGTTCCACGCCGCCTTTTGTTAAACTATTTTTCATAGTAACGGTAGCAATATCTTTTTGGCTTTTTTCAATTGTAAATATAATTGGTTTTTTGTCTAAATCATAGTGTTCAGGAGCCGTTATTTCAACAAATTGATACGTACCAGGACGTAAATTTTCGATAACGATTTTACCTTCACTGTTTGTTTTTAAATCTGTTTTAAGTACTTTGCCATCTTGATCTAGTAAATTAAATACCGCATCGGCAAGTTTTGTTTGAGTGTTTAAATCATCAACTTTAAGTAATTCGATACTACCTTGTTTTAAGCTATTTGTAGCAGTTAAAGAAATAACTTTCTTCTGTCCTTTTTCAATAGTGAATTTGATTGGTGTTTCATCTAAAACGTAATGCTTAGGAGCTTTCGTTTCGATGAATTGGTAATCACCAGGACGTAGGTCGTTAATTTCGATTATTCCTTGTTCATTTGTAACAAGGTCTTTATGAA
Organism: Bacillus cereus group sp. BceL291; assembly: GCF_051776705.1. Classification (NCBI taxonomy): domain Bacteria; kingdom Bacillati; phylum Bacillota; class Bacilli; order Caryophanales; family Bacillaceae; genus Bacillus; species Bacillus cereus group sp. BceL291. The sequence goes on from NZ_JBPWAP010000104.1 coordinate 3,878, forward strand.
CTACATCACCGTTCATATTAACAATTTTAAATACTGCATCTTTAAGAACAGTGCCATCAATATCGTCTACTTTAGAAAGTTTAACTGCACCCTTTGTTAGAGCATTTGTAGCAGTGATATGAAGAGTTTCAGTTTGGCTCTTTTTAATTGTAAATACGATAGGTTTTTTATCTAAATCGTAATGTTCAGGAGCAATTGTTTCAACGAATTGATACGTACCAGGACGTAGATTTTCAACAACAATTTTACCTTCAGCATTTGTTTTTAAGCCTTCTTCAACTAGCTCACCGTCTGCATCTAATAAATTAAATACGGCGTTAGAAAGTTTTGTATTTATATCAATATCGTCAATCTTTGTTAGTTCAACGCTACCTTTTTTCAAAGCATTTTTGCCTGTAACATTGATCTCTTTCGTTTGACTTCTTTCAATTGTAAATGGAATCGTTGTTTCATCTAATACATAGTGCTCAGGAGCTTTTGTTTCAATGAACTGATAGTCTCCAGGGCGTAAATCAGAAACAGAAATTTTTCCGTTTTTATCTGTAACAAGATTCGTATGAACTTCCTTACCATTCATATCCACAATCTTAAAGATTGCACCTTCGAGCATCGTACGATCGATGTCATCAATTTTTGTTAATGTTACTGCACCTTTCTTTAAACCGTTAGTAGCGGTAACAGTAATATTCTCTTTTTGACTTTTTTCGATAGTGAACGGAATAGGGTCTTTGCTTAAGGTATAGTCTTTTGGAGCTTTTACTTCAATAAATTGATAGTCTCCAGGACGTAAATCAGAAGCAGTAATTTTACCGTTTTTATCAGTCGTTAAACCTTTTCGAATTACCTTTTTAGTATCATGAGCGTCAACGATTATAAATTCTGCACCTTCAAGAGTAGTGCCATCAACATCATCAACTTTTGTTAAAGTGACGCCACCTGTAAGTAAACTATTTTTTACAGTAACAGGGATAGGAAGATCTTCCTTACTACCTTTTTTAATTGTGAACTTAATAGGTGTTTTGTCTAATTTATAATGTTCAGGGGCTTTTGTTTCGATAAATTGATAATCCCCTGGTGCTAAATCAGGAATAACTAATACTCCGTGATCATCTGTTGTTAAATCTTTCATAATTTCTTTGCCAGTTGCGTCTTGCAATGTGAATACAGCGCCGGCAAGAGCTTTACTACTTTCCACATCATCTTCTTTAATAAGTTTAACTTTTCCTTTCGTTAAACTATTTTTAAATGTAAGTGGAAGGAGTTTTTGTTGTCCTTTTTCGATTGTAAATTCAATTGGTTCTACATTTACATCGTAATAAGTTGGAGCCTTTGTTTCGATAAGTTCATAGTTACCAGGACGTAAGTCATCTACAACTAGCATTCCTTTACTATTCGTAACAAGGTCCGTACGAACATCTTCATTAGTATCTCTATTAACGATTTTAAATACTGCACCTTCAAGTGTTTCCTTTTCATCTGCAGCATTCACTTTTGTTAATTCAATACCGCCTTTTGTTAAGCTGTTTTTAGCGGTAACAGTAGCCTGAGTTGTTTGACTTTCTGTAATCGTAAATTTAATTGGTTTTGTATTTTTGTCGTAATACTTCGGTGCTGTTACTTCGATAAATTTATAATCGCCAGGGCGTAAGCCAGTAGCGATAGCTTTACCATCCGCACCAGTTTTTACATTTTCGCGAATGACTTTCTTTTCATCATTAGCATCAACAATTTTAAATACAGCACCTTCAAGAGCTGTACCATCGATATCATCAACTTTTGTTAATTCAACATCTCCTGGTTTTAAAGCATTTTCAGCTTTCACAAGTAGAGTTTCTTTCTGACTTCTATCGATTGTAAATTTAATAGGTTCTGCTCGTAAAACGTAATGTTCAGGAGCAGCTATTTCAATAAATTTATACGTACCAGGACGTAGGTTACTAACTTTAACTTTACCGTTTTTATCAGTAGTTAAGTTAGTGTAAGGGGAAACGTCATTATTATTTGTATCGACAAGCTTGAATACTGCACCTTCAAGTGGTTTTTTCTCACCAAACTCATCAACTTTTAATAATTCAACTTCGCCCGTTTTTAAGCTGTTATTTGCCGTAACAGTAGCAAGAGCTTGTTGGCTTTTATCAATTGTAAACTCGATAGGGTTTGTACTTAACGTATAATCCTTAGGAGCTTCTGTTTCGATAAATTTATAAACACCAGGCTCTAGATCTTTAACGGTAACTTTTCCATCTGAACCTGTTTTTATATTTTCACGAATTACTTGTTTCTCGTCATTCGCATCGACAATTTTAAATACAGCACCTTCAAGGGCAGTGCCATCGACATCATCGACTTTCGTTAAAGTGACACCACCTTTAATGAGGTGATTTGTCGCGGTAACAGTAAGTGCTTTCTGTTGGCTTTTATCAATTGTAAATTTAAGCGGTTTTTTATCTATTTCATAATTTTCAGGTGCTTTCTCTTCAACAAATTGGTACTCTCCAGGAAGTAAATTTTTCGCTTCGATTTGTCCGTTACCATTTGTCGTTAATTTGGTATAACCAGGAATTCTTTTGTTATTTTGGTCCCGTACACTAAATACAGCACCTTCTAAAGTATTACCCTCTTTATCAACTTTTGTTAGGATAGCTGAGCCTCTAATTAAGCTGTTTTGGGCCGTTTTATTAATTACTGTTGTTTGATCTTCCTCGATTGTAAATTCAATAAGTCGATCATCTAATTGATAATGCTCAGGAGCCTTTATTTCTTTTAAGTAGTATGTTCCTGGTTTTAAATTATCTACAGTAATTTGTCCTTTATCATTTGTTGTTAATTTTTCGTGTTCTGAAATTATTTTTTGGTCTTTATCAAGTAGTGTGAAAACGGCACCTTGCAGTGTGACGTTTTTATTCAGGTCATCAGACTTTGTTAAAACTACTTTACCGACAAACTTCTTATTTGCAAGTTTATATGTTGTAGTCTCTTGTGTACCAAGTTCAACAATTTTCCCTTGTTTTAAATCCCAGCTAATTACATAGCCTTCAGGAGCCTTTGTTTCTTTTAATAAATACTTATCGCGTTTTAAATTATTAAATTTAGCGATACCGTCTTTGTCTGTTGTAATTTTACGGATAACAGTTTTACCTGTACGATCGTATAAAGTAAATTCTGCCCCAGCTAATAGTGCGTTTTTATTGTCGTTATCTACCTTTATAATTTCAAGGTTTCCACGGCCTTTAGTAGCAGATCCTCCGCCTGAACCAGAAGACATTCTCACTTCAATCGTTTCAGTAGTTTCTGTGTTTTTAACTGTCAACTTATTGCCTGTGATTTTCGCTTTATTACTTACTTTTTCTTTATCGTCTGCATTAATAAGTGAGCGATATTCTAAAATATAAGCTCGATCAATTTTTTTCAAGAAGGCAATTTCGAAATGTTGTTTTCCGGTATTATTGTCTGTTGTTATTTTGAGTTTATAGTCTGTTCCTTCTTTTAATTCGTTTACTGTATCTTTTGTTAAATTTCCATATGGATCAACAGTTGTAGGATATAAGTGGAATGAATCTTCCACAATTACCTGATTTTCGGTTGGTTGGGTCATCTGTTACAACGGCATCTGCAATGGTTGATTGGCTTTCGTTAATTGCGATACTCCAATTAATATAGTTGTCGTCTTGCACAGCTTTTTTAGTAACGAAGCTGCCACCTTTATTTACTTGAGTGTCACCTGTAAGGGTGTTTACGATTTTAGAGCCATCTTTTAAATCTGCCTCGTTTTTGTAGGTGCCTTGGATAAGTTCACCATCAAGGCTTGTTTTAAAGATAATATAGTAAGGTGAATTAATTGATTGTTTAAAATGAACCTTTAGGGTGTTTTTATTGTTCTCTGTAGGTTCTTCAAGTTCATATTTCTCAGTTGGTACAGCATTACCAGGTTGTGCATTATCAGGATTTCCATTTAAAATCATATCGCGCACTTCAATGGATCCAGGCACTAACTTTTGTTTATCTTGTATGACGTCTATAACATAAGGATCTTTAATCTCAACATTATTATAGTTAAAGCCTATTATCCAAGTAATTTCCTTCGTTTGGGCGTTATAAGAACCGTATTTATAACCATTTGCCTTTGTGAAAGTATCAGGATCGAAATTAGCTTCAACTTTATTTGATTGTGGATTAGAATCCGTATCTATCCAAGAAAGGTTACCTGTATTTTTAAATGAAGTTTTACCACTTTCTAGCTTTGTATAATCAAAGTCTGTCGTATATTTTACGACTAATGTCTTTGTCATATTAGACTGATACGTACCTATAAGAGTAATTTTGAAGCCTTTATCTGTTACATCTAAAACATAGTCAGTCCCAGCTTGAAGGGTATAATTTCCGTCTTTAATTTCTAGTTTCTTATCTTTTAATTGTAATCCACCATGATCAAAGGTGTCCGTAATAATCGCGTTGTTTAATGGATAGTTGTTATTATTTACTATAATTGTCCAAGTTGTTGTTTTGTCTTTATAATTTGTTTCAGCTTTATTATTAGATTTAATAATATTTTGCTGCTTGAAGCTAGCTTCATTTTCTTTACTTGAATCATTATCAGCTGTAACTTTATTTTTTACTTTTCCATCTTCTATAACTTTATTAGTTGGCTTGGTTTTATAGGTAATCACATAAGCACTATTAATATCATCATTAAACTGTAAATCGAATCCATTCTTCTTGTTACTTACAGTGTAATTATTAACAGCGTCTCCTGTTACAAGCGTTCCTTTTTCATTATATGAAGCGTTTTTTACAACAATAGAATTTGCATCTAGTTCGTGTGTATCGTCAAAAATATCTTTTAAAATCGCATCTGCTTTTTTGATCTCTCTTTGATCACCATTGTAAGTAATTGTCCACTCAATTGTTTGCGTCTTTGGATCATATTTACTTGTTTTATTTAAGTGTGTACCACGAGAAACCGTTACAGTAGAGCTTGCGTTTTGTTGCTTTTGATTATCACTCGTTATCGTAACGTTATTTCGGAAACTTTTAATATTTTCATCAGTAATTTTTGTGGCATATTCGATTTGATATGCTTTATTGATAGAATCTTTGAAAGCAATCTCCAATTTTGAGCCATCTGATGAAATAATATTGTAATCTGTTGGCTCGGCTTCTGCACCACGCGTTACATTCCCATTAACATCAACTTCTAAATAATAAACTTTAATAGAATCTTTATTTAAGCTTGTACCTTGTGGAATGTTATCTTTAAAAACAGCGTTTTTAAGGGTGTCTTTCGTTTTGTTCATCTCTACTTTCCAATTAATTTCATTTGTATTAATTGGTCTATCAGGTAAACCCTTTTTATTCGTAGCTGTTTGTACATTAGGCTTAAAGTCAACTGTAATAGAAACATCCTTATCTTTAATCGGGAAAGGAATTTCTTGTGTTGTTGTACCTTTAATTTCAGCTTTATTAAATTCTGTCTTTAATTGTAGGTTACCAGCAACATCTGGATGCTCTTCAACATAATCGTTGAATGTCATCGTGACTTTTCCATCTTTTGTAACAGTAAAATTACCAATTTGATGGTTTTCACTATCATATAAAGGACTGTTAATTGTATTGTAAATCTTAAAATGTTTAGGAAGATCAAAAATATAGTAATCTCCATTTTTCACATTCATTGATTTTAAAAGTTCCCATGTAAACTCAATATTGGCAGGGGAATCTGTACTTGGACGGTTATCCTCTATAAATGGTTTTCCGTCTTTATCCGTCAACTTTACACCGGTTAAAATGTTTGTTGTTATTTGCTTTGGACCTGAATTTGTATTCTCAGCAGGGTCGCTTGATAGCTTTTGTTCTGGATTGTCAGTAGCAATTTTAGCTGCTGGGTTTTGTTCCGGATTATCAGTGGCAGTTTTAGCTGCTGGGTTTTGTTCCGGATTATCGGTAACAGTTTTAGTTGCTGGGTTTTGTTCCGGATTATCAGTAACAGTTTTAGTTGCTGGATCTTGCTCCGGATTGTCAGTAACAGGTTTAGCTACTGGATCTTGCGCTTGTTTATTAGTATCCTGTTTGGTGCCATCTTCTTTAGAGTTTTCTACTTGAACAGGAACTGATATAGGCTGAACCATTGTTCCTAAAGGAAAAGCGATTTGAACTGATTTTTCCCCAGGTTTTAAAGTTGGGTTAAACACGGTATCAACTTTAATTTTTCCTTTAGCGTCTTTCAAATTTTCTACTTGATCATTAAATATTAATTTTAATTTATTATCTTTAGCTGTTATAAAATATTGACCAATATTTTTTTGATCTGTTACTAAATCCCCTTGCAAATCTTTAGATACTTTTAATGCAAGTGGTATTTGAACTACTGCTGTATCATTTGCGTGTGCAACTTGTTGATCCTTTATTGACCAAGCGTATTCTACTTGAATGGTTGATCCTATCTTTATTAAATTGTTAGGATTTTTTGATTCGTCAATAATATGATTCGTCGCATCTTTCATTTCAACAGTGTCAAATAAGGAATCTCCTGTTAAGGTTTCCGCTCTTACTTGATTGTATGGAAAACTAGCAAGTTGCGAAAATAGTACGAATACAATTAAACATACATTAAAAAGTTTTTTCATTTTTCCTCCTCTGAACATTCATTTGTCCATTGGGGACTTATTCCACATGAACAAATGGAATATTAAAAGTATTTGTTATAAGCTATTTATTTTTGTTATCCCTCCGTTTCTATACGCGTTCTCAGACAAACAGAATTATGTTCAAAGCAATATTATTTAACGTAAAACAAAATGTATATTTACACAGTTCTATGGAAATATACACAATTCGACAAAAAATGTCGAAAAAAATACTGATATAAATAATGATATCAGACCTTTATATGTGAGATAGTTTTCATGTATATCTAGTAAAAAAGAATGGTTATAAAGGTAAGTTTTACGATACATACTAACCAATGTAGTGTATCCCTTTGTGAAGGCTTATTTTTGCCTTAAAGTTATGTGGAAATAAAAATCTAGATAGGGTTGGTTTTGGTCAGAATGAAGACAATATGTACTTTGAAAATAGTCATTTATTTTGTCTAAAGAGAGTTGTGCGATTAGTGGACCGAAGTTGAAAGGTGATAGTTTCTTACATTGTTAGAGAAATATAAGGATTACAGAATATTCGACTAACACGTTACTACGGTCATTTTTGAGCCTGTTTAAACAATAGGAAAGAAGGTGTTTTACTCCTTAGTTACAATATCTTTTTAGTAAAGATAAGCTTAAGTAACCTCCGCTAAAGATTATATACTTAAATGATAAAGAGTTCAACACTAGTTCACATATTTTCCCAAAAATAAAAAACGGCTGTTTTATGTGGAATAAATCTACAAAACAGCCGTTTTTGGTATTAGATTTCTGTTAAGATTATTGGTTCACCGCGTGTTACGACAACGGTATGTTCACATTGTGCAACAAGACTTTTATCTGGTGTAACGAATGTCCAACCATCGTCACCACGTTCAATAATATGATCAGCTTTCATAGAGATGAACGGTTCTACAGCGATAACAAGACCGTCTTTTAGAAGCGCATTATCCATTGGGTCATAGTAACTTAAAATGTGATTTGGTGCTTCATGTAAGCTAAGACCAATGCCGTGACCAGTTAAGTTTTGGATAACATTGTATCCACTTTTATGTGCGAAGTTTGAAACAGCACGACCAATTTGATTTTGTTTTGAGCCAGCTCTAACCTTTTTCATTGCTGCCCAAAATGCATCAACCGCTGCTTGGCAAAGTTTTTCTTTTGCCTCGTCTTCTCCAAGAACAAATGAAATGCCTGTATCTGCATAATAGCCATCAAGTGCAGCGGATACATCGACGTTTACTAAGTCGCCTTCTTTTAATACACGATCTCCTGGAATACCATGAGCAACTTCTTCATTTACACTAATGCAAGTTACACCTGGAAAATCATATTCTTTTTCAGGTGCAGAAATAGCACCATGCTCATCTAATACTTTTTTACCGATCAAATCAAGCTCTTTCGTTGTCATACCTGGCTTCGCTTGTTTTTTCATTTCTTCACGTGCAAGCGCAACGATGCGGCCGATTTTTCGTAAGCCTTCTAAATCTTGTTCATTACGAATAATCATGAAAACCACTGTCCTTCCTCGAATATATATCTTATCCGATTGTATCATGTTTATTTTGGTCCTGCTACTCGCTTGCGGTATGCAGGTTGATTCCTCTCATAAAGAATACATGACAATTGTCATACCGATGTCATGACGCATCATACTGTTTCCTAAGTTTTCCAAGGAATACAATGTAAATATAAGAAACAGCGGGGGTGGAGAGATGGAAAAGATTATTGAAGTAAATGATGTTTCTAAAACATTTAAACATAAAAACGCAGTAAATAATGTTTCATTTCATGTAAATAAAGGGGAAATAGTAGCGTTGCTTGGTCCAAATGGTGCGGGGAAAACAACGACGATGTCGATGATGCTTGGATTAAAGGAACCAACGGAAGGTAAGGTCTCTATATTTGGAAAGAGTCCAAAGCATAGAGATGTTCGTAATAGCCTCGGTGCGATGCTGCAAGAAGTAAGTGTCATTGATAGTATTACGGTGGAAGAGGCAATTGAGTTATTCCGTAGTTATTATACGAATCCTATAGAGAAAGAAACGTTACTGCAGTTAGCAAATTTAGAATCAGAGCGAAAGCAAAGATGTGAGAAATTATCAGGTGGGCAAAAAAGAAGGTTAAACTTTGCGCTTGCACTTGCGGGAAATCCGGATTTGTTATTTTTAGATGAGCCGACAGTCGGAATGGATATTACGTCTCGAAGAACGTTTTGGGAAACGATTCGAAAGTTAGCAAGTGAAGGGAAAACGATTATTTTAACGACGCATTATTTAGAAGAAGCAGATGCTTTAGCAAATCGTATCTTATTATTTGCGAACGGAAAGATTATCGCAGATGGTACACCAGACGAAATGAAAGCAACGATTTCGAGAAAAACAATTACATTTTACTCAAAGGAAAGCATTCCTACAAAATTACTAAAGGAATTACCAAATGTAACAGAAGTAAAGTCAAACGAAGGACGCTTCATTTTAACAACGGAGGATACGGATGCAACTTTAAAAGCCATTTATCAAAGGAGTTTACCTGTAACAGATGTTTCAGTTGAACGTGGAAGCCTTGATGAGGCATTTGAACAGTTTGTCGCAAATCAGAAGGAGGAAATCGCATGAGAGCGTTATGGATGCAGTGCAAAATAGAAATTTTACGTACATTCCGCAATAAATTATTTATCTTTTTCTCATTATTAATGCCTGTTATGTTTTACTACATTTTTACAAATGTTGTTCAAGTACCACAAAACGGAGATGCGTGGAAAGCACATTATTTAATTTCGATGGCAACTTTCAGTATTGTAGGGACTGCACTCTTTAGTTTCGGTGTGAGACTTTCTCAGGAAAAAGGGCAAGGATGGACACATCTTTTAAAAATTACACCGCTTCCAGAGGGAGCATATTTAACAGCGAAAATTATCGCTCAAACAGTAGTAAATGCTTTTTCAATATTAGTTATCTTTATTGCAGGGATACTAATTAATCATGTTGAGTTAACGGTAGGGCAATGGATTGGTGCGGGGTTATGGTTATTGTTAGGGGTAACACCACATGCCCATCAACTTAAGAACAAAAATAAAATGAACTTTCGTTCAAAGCAACTAAAAAACTCGTAATGTACTTTTGGTATTGAAAAGTACACACACCAAATAAACTCTA
>NZ_JBPWAP010000105.1:0-13600 GCF_051776705.1 Bacillus cereus group sp. BceL291
CAGTATTGTAGGACAATCCTATCGAATTAAAGATCATTTTAGCAAAGAAAATGATTGATTTTGTACATGCTTAAACAAGCGAAAATGTACATGTTTATCTTGACATTTACATCTCTTTTCTGGTTAATATAGAGGTGAGGCCAAAGGATGAACAATGTGTTTGCTTCACGGATTCCCATAATCAAGACATAGCATTGTGTTGTAAAGATACGGTATGTGTAGACCATGTACTGCAATGTAGTGTGGGACATTTACCACCACTTCATCTAAATTGTCACAATGTAACAATCTGTGATGTAAAAGTGGTACCCGTCTGTGATGAGGCCTGTCAATTCGTAAAAGTTACAGGGGATTTTCAATTTCATCCTCACTTTTAAATTTCCTTGCGATGAATAATTTGATTATTAATTCTGTTTTAACTATTCTTTGTTATCGTTGGTATGTACATGTAAAATGGTCATTAATTTAGTGTGATCACATTTTGGAAAAGGACGTTCGAAAAAGAACGTCCTTTTTTATATCTCCCTTACTTATCTTAAAAGTATGAGTATCAGTTTTATTACGAATGAATTTGATGTGAAACCAATCCATTTGTAAAGTATAAGTTATGTTTCACAAACAATATAAGATTAAATCTCTTTATATACTTTATAAATATAGACAACATATTACGGAATTAATGACACTAGAAAAAATATTCAATTATACCTAACTTTAACTATCCATTAGTCTCTGCATGTAGGAGATGAATTGCTTCCAGTATCATTTTGTATTGTGTTAAAGCATGATTCTAAGTGATGGCCACGTTGCTTCGTTACTTCCTATTGAGAAAGAAATAAGCAGATAATTGTATAGAGAATGATATTATTCTTAAGAGAAGGCTTTCCGTTTTTATAAAGTTAGCTTTAATCGTAAATGTGTACAGAACTTTGTTTTTTTATTGTATGGAATTTAAAAAAGATGGTTCTATATAGATTTTCTTGATATAAATATTAGAAATATATCTGCTTTTAAAAATAGTTACTGTCACATTGTTATTATAATTAGTCAAGTTATATTTATTTTTTACATTTAAATGAGAAAAAGATTACATATAACGAAGTGGCTTCCGCATAATTTATATAGTCTTGTTCCAATTAAGATGGCTGAGGAAACAGTGGATCTTCAAATGAGAAAATGAATTTAAAATAAAGGTATTCCTTAATCTGTACCCTTTGTAAAGGACATTTTGAAAAAAGTTAGGCAACATCAAGAAGATGATTTCTGTATCCTGATATGATCCCCTTATAGTAGACCGTTGAAAGAAAGTTACTTTACTGTTGATTATGGAGGGGATTTTTTATGGGGAAAATTAGAAGAACTTTTTCAATTGATTTTAAAATGAAAGCTATTGAATTGTACTTACATAGAGGAATTGGAAGCAAGTTAATTGGAAAGGAATTAGGAGTTACATATTCAGTTATAGATAGATGGATTAAAAAATATAAAAATGAGGGTATTCTGGGCCTACAAGAAAAACGTGGAAGATCCAAACAAACAAATGAAATAAGTCAAGATGCTAGAATACAACGATTAGAAGTGGAAAACGCATACTTAAAAAAGCTATTAGCTACGAAAAGAGCTGCGGTAGTATGTCAACTGAAAAATAGTATCTTTTGAAGTTATCAAAGGACAAATTTGTTAAAAAAGACATCACGAAACTAGACTAGTACTTTGTGTAAAATACTGGAATTGATTGAAAGGTCGCGATGACAGGTTTTATGTCACACTTTCACACGCCTTTCAAGCGTAAAGAGTTGGTGATTACGTAGTAGCGCATCCACCAATCGCACAAATTTTCTTGCGGTTAGAACAAGTGCACGTTTGTGTTGATGTTTTGGTACTTCATTATAATTTTTTGCGTAATATTCTTGGTATTCCAATACATGCTTCCTTACAGAGTTGGCGGCTTCAACTAAGTAATACCGCAAGTAATGATTCCCATTACGAGATAATGAAGTATTTTCAGCAGTGAACCGGCCAGACTGGCATGTACGCCAATATAACCCGGCATACTTTGCGATTTTGGTTTCATCGTCAAATCTTTCGATTTGGCCAATTTCAGCGATAATACCAGCGGCATATATAGGTCCGATTCCAGGAATGGATTCTAGTGTTTGCGTTAATCCAGCCATGATCCGCTTAATCGATTTTTCTAGTTCTTTAATTTGTTTTTGATAGATACGAATGATTTCGATTGATGTTCCTAAAAGAATATCGATTGAGCCTTCTACCACCTTATCTAAACGGTACGACGTGCGAACAGCCTTTTGAATGGTTGATGCGACACATTTCGGGTCACCAAATCGATTTTTACTCTTTTCCTGTAGGAACTCAGCGAGTTCCTCTAAAGGCATGTCAGCTAGCTCTTCTAGACTGAATTTTTCAAGGAACAATTCCATCATGGCGTTACCAAATATAGAAGAATCGACTTCTTGTGAGAACGTATTACATTTATAACTTAGGTGTTGTAAAAAATGTTGTTTCTCTTTTGTCAACATTCTAACGAGTTGATAACGAGATCTTGTTAATTGTTGTAATACCACGTATTGACTTTCTTTCACGATGGACATTTGATTTCGCCCAAATCGTAAGTAATCAGCGATGACAAAGGCATCAATTTCGTCAGTCTTATTCATGTCTGAATAACTTTTCTTGAAGTTTGCGACTTGTTTTGAATTTAGAAGAAATACCTTTGTACCAAATCTTTTTAAGTCTTCATCATGGTGCAGAAACATGGATGGGTGAAAACTGTAAACAGATGTAGATTCTAAGCCGATTTTTAAAGTTTCAACCTTTTGATTGGTTGTACACTGTAATAATCGTTCTTTAAGCACCTGTGCACCTGGTAAGTCATTACTGACTGAAAAAGAATCTAGCTTTTCCCCTTCACCATTTAAAAAGCAAACTTTCATATCAAACGAACTTACATCTAGACCAACAAATAATCTCACGTAAGAGACCTCCTTTCGATTTAGAATCATTGCTTGGACGTCTCGAGATATCTCTAGTGTGTACGCCGACCAACAACCTCGTGTATAAGAGCTAGTCCTGAATCGAAAGCCGCCCTAGAGCTACTAACATCTAGGTTCGAGGGTCAGGCTGCTCAGCCTGCGAGTAGGGAGCCCCGCGCGTTCACTGAGAAACACTCTTTTCGTGTGGTGAATCCACAGGGGAATACAGAATTGTCCCAAATGATCCTAAGACCATTATCCAGAAATATCTTGAGACGTCCAAGTATTTTCTTTATTACTGGACTCTTATTAGAGAGAAAAACCAAGCCTGAGATCGGGCTTAAATATTAATATACGAGAGGGAATTACAATTGCACTTCAAAAAGGAGTTAAATTTGGCCGCAAAAAAGTTAAAATTGATGATAATTTTAAAGAAGCTTATCGAGAATGGAAAAATCGTGAAATTACTGCAGTAGAAGCAATGCAAAGAGTAGGCATGAAGAGTAATACATTTTATAGAAGAATTAAAGAATATGAAAATAATATGGAAGAAAAGAAGCTTTCTTAAATAGAAAAACTTCTTTCTACATACTACCTACCCTATTACAAGAGAAATTATTAAAAGCCAAATAAGTCCCCTTTAAATAATTTGATTTTCGTTATTTTTTGTCAGTTATGTGTTATAATGTACATGTAAAATGGTTTGAAATATTAGTATAGACTCATTCAGGAAAAGCGCGTTCTACAATAGAACGTGCTTTTGTATTACACACCTAAATAATCTTAATAATGAGAATGTTGATTATCAATTTTATTAGAAACGCAATGATTTAAAATGACATTACGCTAAACTTTTCTCTGAATCTTTACCCCTAACAAAGATTTAAAGGTTCTTCTATGTCTTAATATAAAATATAGTAAAGGAAAGAGTTCATTCACTCTAATGAAGATTGAATTTCTTTCTTTATTATGGTTCTTTATATAATTAAAATTACATATTAATTATAATTAATTTATTTATTTATCTAATAACCTATCAAACTAGCAATAAATCTTTCATTATATACATAGTAATATAACAAAGCTGACATTCACTCTTTATGTATAGAGGGGTATTTTCTACATGTATTTTTAAAATATCCACTCTTCATTTACTATAATAAAAGAGGAAAAAATACATCCTTAAAAAAATATATACATATACCTATGCTAAGGAGTGTGATGTCTTTGAAACAGTTTAAAGAAATTTTAGAAAAAGGGGCCATACCTATCGGCCAATCCGATATATTAGGAAAATCGCTGCGGCAATTTGATGAGATACAATATGAAAATGAAACATATCTTATTATTTGGCATCCCATTTATAATAAATTTGTCGGTTCTCATGAATCAGGGAATTGGATTTCTCATACCGATTTACATAAAGCTGTTTGGATCAGAAATTTAAAAGAAGCAATTTGTTACGAAAAATAAGAAAAGGTTCTAACTTCTTTGTTAGAACCTTTTCTACATACTTTCTAGGGATTTCGTAAAAACGAAAGTAAATATAGTATACCATAAGTACAAAAACATTTATTTGAAAAGATAGTAAACGCCTCTTATTATTGCTCGTTAATGTCCGCTAACACTTTATTTCATGATTTGGTTCTATTGTCACACAGGTCAATGTTACCAAAATATTTACTACAACTCCTTTTAAAAATATACTACACAATTGTATTGAATGATAATTTTTAGTCCATGACAGTAACTCTGGGGCTCTATCTACAAAAACATCCTATTTCTTCTTATTCTCCCTTTTCGAGGGGATGGGCAAAAACCACCCTATTAAGAAAAATATTTAGTTTTAAAGTTTGGAATCGTGAAACATAATAACTTTTTTATTAGTTTTCCTCATTCTTGAGAATGGGTGCAGTAAATGAGCTGGGGGAGGTAACCCTTTTATAGGATAAATGAATCTTAAGAAAGATACCTTTAAACGGGTGAATTGTTGGATCAAGGTATAATTTTTAGTCTAAGTTATGTCACCTAAAGCCTTGCTTTTGGTACGCTCAGCTTGATGACATGTCGCCACTTGCCAGAGATTCTAGCATGCAAGGAGATGGCAACCAAAAGAGAAATATGGGACCATATGCAGATATATTCCAATTTCAATTAATTATTAAAATGAGTCTACAAACGAGTGAACTTGTTTCTTGATTTTTTCCTCGAAAGGACACGAGAATAAAAATTTTCCTTGTAAAAAAAATGACGGTTTGTTTGACAAAAGGATGATTAAAAACAGCGAATGAGGAAGAGCTTGCGGGTATCCTTGCTCATGAACTTGGTCATTTGAAGTATGGGGATAGTAAGTGTTCTGTCATGACGCGTACGTTGAATACAGTGACTACATGGATATTAGTAGCTATGGCAACGGTCTGTTTTATCGAATCGTATGCCGATTGTGGCTGTATTAGCGGCTTTTGCAGCGGTCGTATTAAAAGGTATGCAAGTGGTTTTACATCGAGTTGCGGATTTATCATTTCGAGTGGTAGGATCAGGATTGGAGCAGGTTTGTTGTCTTTTTAGAAAAAATAGAAAAAATAGAAGGAACGGAAGGTTCTCCAAAAGGGATCTGGACACGCTTAGAAGCGACTCACCCACCTGCAGCATTTCGGATTGAACAAATAGAAATTGCATTAGAAGAAAAACAGATAGAATCTTTATAATAAAAAGGGATTTGTGATATAATAAGTATCCATCGCTAACTAATTTAAAGGTTTCATCCATAAAGAGATTTTTTGCATTTATATAATTGGAATGATGTTAGTCTTGCTAAGACTACATTTGAAAATGTGGGTTTAAGTTGCTGTATTGAATGGATCGTAATCAAAAAAACAATTCCATTACACAGGAATTGTTTTTTTGGTGTCTTTGTGTTTTAGAGTTATTGACAGCCTAAAGGAGATTCGTTTCTTTCTAATTTAGTATAACTTAAATAGAAAGAAACTTCGAAATTAAGCTTATAAATCTTTACATATTTTCAAATTAAACAACAAAAATGTAAGGGTATAGGTTATAATAGGTGATGAAACATTCTCCTGTTCCTATGTTTCTATTGATTGTTATTTTTATCTGTTTCGGTGCGAAATCTGTCGATAGATTTCGCACCCCCCTTTTGTGCGTCTTTTATAAATCTATATAAGTATATACCTGTGGTGCTAGTTGATTTAGAAGCATCTCAAAGAGTACTTTAAAGTATTCCCAAACCGTTCCCTCGCTTTATCTAGCATGAGACAATAAACAAGTAAAATACTCTCTAGTCTACTTTTAAATCCTAATATAGAGCGACTTCTAAAATCTTGTATCCCTAATCTTTCTAAGGATGAAAAGACTGTTTCAATTTTTTTACGTCGTTTGCCTAATAAAGTATCGTTAATTTTATCCGCATCTTTCATATTTTTACGTAATGGAGTGGTAACTGTGACGCCCTTTCGGGCTATTTTTCTTGAATAGAGCTGCTTATATAGCCCTTGTCACCAAGAATATGGGCGACGGGAGTTTCAGTTTCGTTAATTAGCGTTTCTAACAGTTGCACATCGTGGATTTTAGGTGAACTAACCACATAGGCTATTGGAAAGCCAGATTCAGTAACTGCAGCGCTTATTTTCACTCCATAATAATACATTTCTTTCGTAGAATTATAGCCAATCTCAGCAATTGAGCCCAGTACTTTTGCCCGACGATTTCGGATTTTTTTACAAAAAGGACTTGGGAAACTATCAACAATTGCCGTCATGACGTTTTTTGTTTCATAAAAAAGAATCGGATGATTTTTATAGCATAAGTTAAACTCGCACAAAGTCGAGTGTATCGTGTTCTGCTTGGGAATTCAGTGAAGAATAGAATTGTTCGTACCGCACGGTACGTGGCTCTTTGGCTGTTGTACCCAAGCATGATCCCCCACAAAACACAAGCAATGATCACCGTATCGGGTTGGACTAATTTATCAACATTCTTACGATTTTTAATCGTAGCTGGTATACACTTTTTGTATAGTTTAACGACAATTTCTAAAATTTGATTAAAAACGGTATAGGTATCTGTATAATTATCTGTGTAATTAAGAGATTGCATATCATTCACTCATTTCTTGGTCGTTTTGAGTTTAATATATGCAATCTTTTTTTGCTTTTCCAGAATCTTTTAAAATTCTAAATCAACTAGCACCACAGGTAAGTATATGTGATTTTTTGTTATTTGAACTGTACCCTATAAAATGGACAGTTTAATAAAAAAGCCCTCAAAAATCAAGTACTTAAAAGATGGTTCCGATATTTGATTGGAGCCATCTTTTTTAATGTCCACTGATAACGATTAGATTATCCTACAAAAATATACATCTCATGATACTAGTCCTATCACTGGAGAAATATCTGCAAGGAATGTAAAACTGGCAGGTGAAAAGCTAACGCTGAGCACAGAGGGTGTAAAATAACTATTAGCTGAACTAGAATAGTACAAAGTAACGGTATGTGATAAGAATAGGGGGGCGAACGCTTTGGAAACGAAATTACAAGCATTTCAAAAGAACAGAAGTAAGAACATGCTATCTTTGTCTTTGCAGGAACAATTGTTACAAGAGGCGTTTCAAAAAAGGAAGGATATCACTTTAATTCTGTTAAAAGGATTGCATGTAAAAGGAATGCAACAGCTTGTATATAAACATGCGATCTCCACGATTCGATTCTAAAATAAAACAGTACCCGAATTCATTAAGGTTTCATGCTACTGCTAAAGAAATATTATTTAGTTTTTACAGCTTCTTTTAATGATTTCCCCGCAGGGATCGTAAGAGCTTCCCCAGTATGTGGGTTGCGTCCTTCACGGGCAGCACGTTCTCTTACTTCGAATGTGCCGAAGCTAAGTAGCTGTACATGTTCCCGATTTTGTAGTGCATGTTGAATAGATTCTAATACTGCATCTACTACGAGACTTGCTTGTGGTTTTGTTAGTTCGGATTGTATTATAACTTGTTTAATTAATTCTGATTTATTCATAAGGCACTTCTTAGTGTGATGTATGCTTGTTTCAGTGCAAAGGTGTAAATGAAATGGTGCAAGATAGTTTATGAGATGTAAATTCTATAACAGAAACATGTATTATACAGAAGGAATACTCCGTATAAAAGGAATGGGGGGAGGAAAAAAGATGAAAAATGCCTTTTATACGAATCCAAATGAAATAGAATATGTTGCAGAAGTAGTAAGGGCATTGACACCCTGTTCGTCTCCAAATTTTACATCAATTAATAAAGAAAACTTCATTAAATGTTTCTGAATTACAACGGTATCTCATCATACCACAATCCACTGTTTTGCAACATCTTGGCAAGTTAAAATTACATAAACTCGTAGCATATGAGCGAAAAGGATTAGAATTATTTTATCGAGTGGACGATGAAAAAGTGAAACAAACGCTGAAGATACTTATAGACTAAACAGATAGTTTCGCTTATTTGTCTAGTCATGTGCGGATAAAAATAATGACCGAGGAGGGGATTCTTCTATGGGTGGGAATTCACATTACAAATAATTAAACAGTTTGCTTCTGGAGAAATACCAGGTATAATCAGACAAATCCGTCAATATCGTATACGGAAAAATGGAGAAGAATTGTTCGGATACTATAGAAAGAAACATCCGAAATTATTTGATAAGCAAAAATTATACACGTATGAAGAGTTGAAACATCGAGCGGTATATCATTATTCCCCTTATTTCATGATTCATCTCTAATCCAGATAGGTCAATACGTATGCATTCTGTTCTAAAAAACGACTGCTCAGATTAATTTTTAACGAAAAAAACGACCAAGAGAATACATTTTTATGTAAAAAACGTTAAACGCTAAAAATAAGGTAATAAAGACGTTTAACGTAATCAAGAAAGAACAAATATGCAGGGATACATATAATTTCACGTACCTGATTATTTAATTGAAAACAATTTCAGAAATAAACTTTTCAAGGGTTGCTTCTTCTCTTCCTTCTCCGATACAATAGACATATAGAATACGAAACAGAAAGGTGACTCGCCTTATGAATCAACCTTTAGTAAATTTACGAGTCGATTTTGCTTTTAAGCAATTATTTGGTGTACATGGACAAGAAGAATTACTGATTTCTTTTTTAAATGCAATTTTGCATGATTCTTTATCTATACGGATTGTATCACTGAAAATTGAAGATCCACATTTACATAAAGAATATGAAGAAGACAAATTATCCATACTAGATATACTTGCCACACTTCAAGATGGAACAAAAGTAAATGTGGAAATCCAGTTAAAGAATACACAAGAGATTGTAAAACGTTCTTTATATTATTGGAGTAAACTATATACCTCCCAATTAGAAAAAGGAATGTCGTACCGTTCTCTTCGAAAGACAATTGCGATTAATATATTAGATTTTGATCTCTTTCCTCATTATGAAGATATGCATACAGTAGGACAGTTTTGGAGCAGGCAGCAAAAACAAGTTTTATTGGATGACCTAGAAATTCATTTTATTGAAATTCCAAAATTGCTTCAGCAATGGAGAGAAGAGAAAATTAATCCGTGGGAAAATGAATTTGCTCGTTGGTTACTCTTGTTACCAGCGCATGAAGATGAACGTTTAACCCACATGTTGGAGGATATCGGCATGAAACAAGATCCAATGTTACAAAAGGCAATCCACAAATGGGAAAATATGAGTCAGAGTAGCTCTTTCCGTCTCGCATATGAAGCACGG
This sequence comes from Bacillus cereus group sp. BceL291, assembly GCF_051776705.1. NCBI lineage: Bacteria > Bacillati > Bacillota > Bacilli > Caryophanales > Bacillaceae > Bacillus > Bacillus cereus group sp. BceL291. The sequence continues at coordinate 9,769 of NZ_JBPWAP010000105.1, forward strand.
GAAAAAGTGTTATTTGATGAACAAGCGAAATTAGCACATGCTCGTGAGGTTGGGAAAGAAGAAGGGCTTCAAGAGGGTATGGAAAAAGGGAAAATTCAATTGATCCGAGGCATGTATAAAAATGGCATGGATATAGAAGATATTGCGAAGTTTACGAATATGGATATTTTAGAAGTACGCAATTTTTTAGAACAATAAAAGGTAGACACCTCTTATGACGGAGGTGTCTACCTTTTATTGTTGATTATTCAGAAATTATATATGTATATCGATTTGGGAGGATCGTTAGCGCTGCAATGTATAGTGATCCATTACTTTTATTAAAATATCTGCAATTAACTTTCCGCTTTCAAAAATAATTTGATACTTCGTATATACGTCTGTATATTGCCCTCATCCTTCAATTAACATAATTTCTAGTTCATTATTATCTAATATTTTACCAGTCAAAATGGTAGGATGTTTACTAAAATCTTGATAAAAACTTAAATTTTCAGCCCAAGATGCCACTAAGGGCCTTAACATTTCTTCATAGTATGGAAGCATATTCGCAGCTATTTTTTCATGTAAAACAAAATCTATTCCGTTATCTTTTAAATCAAAAAGCAAGAGATACCATAATTCGCTTAATATTGTCCCATTCCCTCATAATCAATTCTGTATTGATTTTCCGTAAGGGTTTAATAAGTAATCCTTCATATTGATTTGGATGTTGAAAATAGTATGAGTTGCGGGATATTGTTGCATGAATGTCCTTATATTTTGATGAAAATTGGTAACCAAACAAATCTAAAATAGCAAAATTAACTTCATTCGTTCCATGTGTATCTGTAGAATGGATAGTAGGCTTTATATTGGTTGTATTATTGTATAAAATATCAAATGCATAATGGCTTTCATATTCATTTGCACCAATAATTCTTGCTTGAATTGGAATATAGTTAGCCACCATTTTATAAGAAGTGATTCCTTTATTCATTCCAAAATATTTAGAAGAGTGATGGGACTGTAGTATATGAATCTGTGTTTCGTATTTTTGGCCATCACTACTTGAATGGATGAAATTAAAAAAATGTTAAAATAAGTTAGCTCGCGGCATTACTGATACAGTCATCTGCATCTTTTTATGTTTCTAATCGTATAAAATGAGCTGATGTATTAGCTAATTTTGAAAAATCTATATCAGAGACTTGAAGAGTAATACATTTTATAGAAGATTTAATTGTATCTAACTGTTATCTATCTTGTTAATTCAATATTGCATAGCTCCACCTTCTCTATAATCTTGAATTATACTGGTTCTTTTAAGGTATTGAGTTTAAGCAGATGTAAATCCTTTAAGTATTCTCATCCCTTTGGGTACCTTAATTTTATATTGTATCTTGAGCGGATTCCCCAAAGCTTCTAATAGGGCTAACTCATTTCTAGTTTCTTCAATATTTCTTTATCTCCCATTACATATTATTGAGATTCTATATGTTCGACATGAACTGTTTGATTCTTCCAAATACGATAATACTCACCTTTGTAGAATAATAATTCCTCATGAGAGCCAAGCTCTATAATATTCCCTTTTTCCATTACAAAGATTGGGCCTGCATGTTGAATTATACCTAATCTATGAGTACTCATAATCACGGTTACCTTTTGTGAGTCTAATCCTTTTAACATATCTGTAATATGTTTTTAAGTTGTAGAATCTAAATTACTTGTAGCTTCATCTAATATTAAAATGTCTAGTTTCTTTAATAATGCCCGTAAAATTGCTAAACGTTGTCTTTGTCCATCAGATAAATTTGATGCATTTTCTTCAAAAAAGTTTCATATCGTAATGGAAACTTACAAATAAACTCATGTACACAAGTTTGCTTACATACTTGTATGGTTTCTTCCAAATTTGATAAATTAGTGCTATATTAATGGACCTAGCGCATAATAGTTATTGGATAAAATGAGACATCTCGTTCATTCAAAATTTCAGAGACATCACGATACCTTAATGAAAAGCGACAATAGTAGCCCACGGCTACCAAAATAGCTTCCCCTTAAAAAGATATTCTTTTTCCATCCTGATTACGCACCTTTTCAGTATCATTACCATCATAGCCAAGTTATAAAGGTTATTTTTAAGGTTTTTTATTTTTTTGCACTAGCCCCTTTTTGCTGAATAGTGTCCCTTTTAAAATATCACATATATTATTCTCCTCAACATATTTTTTCTACAGTTAGTTTCATAAAAAAAATTTGCACAAGAGCGTAATTATGTATAATATATATATATATATATATATATTAATTTATATAGTGAGGAAGGGATTTTTTTTGGAATCACTAGGGAGTTGTTTTTAAACCCTGAAAATTCAAATGAAAGCACGATCACAAGTTGTTTAATTTATTTTAGAAAGGAAACATAAAGATTAATAACTATGTTTATTTCCAGTTAATTTTTGCAATAGTAGATAAAAGAGAAAGGAAGGTTTAGTATCTATGTTGATATTAAATAGTAAGAAATTATTAGTAAGTATGTGTATTTTGGTTATAGTTCTTTTTTCCTTCACTGAAATTCGAGTAACTTTCGTAGCTTCTAAATAATAAAGCATAAACTTTTCAAGATGGATGCAGGAAATAGTAAATACAAGAACTTTAGCGACATTTGCAATTCCTGGTACTCAAGATAGAGGTACTTTTAGACTAGAATATTCTACAAATCAGTATGGGCGAAAATTCTATAATATAATTTTTACTATTAAATGAATCAAGGTGAAAGATTTTTTGATATAAGAGAGAGTGATAGATGATAATAAAATTGTCCTACATCATACCCTTTACATCTTTATGTTAAATTATATAAAATTATTGATGATTATAGGTAGTTCTTGAAAAATCATCCTAATGAGACCATTATAATGACCCTTAAAGAAGAATATGAAGCCATGTCAGGAGCTAGAGAATATTTTTTTAAGACTTTTGAAATTCGATTTTCTTGAAGACAGAGGGAAATATAACCCTAGGAGATTTATGTGGGAAAATTGTACTATTAGGAAGATATTCTGTTGGCACAATCAATGGTGGATTTGGAAATTTTAGATGGGGGGATAATGTAAAATTCACTTTCATTACAAATGGTAATGAAAAAAGAACGGTACAAGCTAAATATAATGTGAAATATGAAGAAAAACAGGCAGTGATTGATAGTGTTCTAAGCGAAACAATAGCAAATCCAGCTAATCCAGATCAATTTTACTAGCTTAGCTTCGTGAGTAGTCAGCAGTATTTTGCGTCGTACCTGAACAGCTATAAGACGGCTAAGGTACGATTAGAAAATCTGCCAACCCTTAGAGTAAAGGTTGGTTGGGTTGTCATTGAATACTTAGGAGATAGGTGGAGTCCAAAATTGTATGAGGAAGTAATTTACGCTAATTTTGAAGGGATACTAACTAGCAGACCTCAATTTTTTGGACATAGTAACAGAGAGAGAATTAACCGTACAGATTTTCCTCATTCTGAATGGAATGACCGGGTATCATCTATCTTATTACATACTCGTACAGAAATACCAATATACGAGTATAGTAATTTTACTGGGAACAGTGTGAAACTAACAAATTTGACTCATTTGCCACAATTATTTGATTTTATATCAATTAATTACAATAAAAAGATGTTATCCTGTGAGCGTAAAGCGATTTGAAATAGAATTTACTTTAATAGGCCTCACCATACATGCCCATCAACTTAAGGATAGAAACTCTACGGTTTTCCATTAATTGAAATGAACAAACTTTTAAACAGTATAATCCTCTTAAAAATGAGCATACGAAATAAACCCTAA
>NZ_JBPWAP010000106.1:0-13241 GCF_051776705.1 Bacillus cereus group sp. BceL291
TCGGCAACACTCTATCTACAAATTTAAGTATCTCATAAAAATAGATACTCTTGGGTTTATAGGTACATCCCGTCCCTAAAAAACCTAACTTAATCATACGAGGAGGTGATAATATGGAGTTTTTGTTTGACCTTGTAAAAGAGTTTGTCAAAGCGACTGTGCGCGAAGTTTCAGCGTATTTTTTGCGGAAGCAACTTCTGGATAAGGACAACAAAAAACCCACTCCGCGCCGTCACAAGCAAAAGGGTGGGTTCCGCAAAAAGAAATAGCTTATAATAACCACCACCCTAAGCGGTAGCAGTTAGGGAAGAGATGTTAGCGCATCTCTTCTTTTTATTATATGCCATTTTATTTGATGTCATACTTATATAGTATTCTACGGAAAATATATCATATTCCTATTTTGTGGTCAATTTGATTGCATGATTGAAAAGATGTAGTCTTATTCCTCTTCAAACTGAAAAATATCCCGATTAATGAGTTGGTGGAGGTACCTATCCATTTCAGCAGCAGAAACGCTTTTTTTATTTTTAAACCACCATGCGCTTAATGAGGTGATTGCCCCTGAATAAAATTCAATGATTAAATCATTGGGCATCGTATGATTTTTGTGCAGTTGATTTAACGCTTCTATTTCTTGTTTTCTCGTTTCGTGACTTAAATGCTGTGTTCGGTTAATAAATTGTTCATCAGACATTTGCGTTTCTAATATTTTACCGATTTCTTCATGGTGTAGAAATTGTTCCATTACTTGAAATGGTTTACTTAATCGATCTGAAACCGGTATTTCAGCAATCATCTTGCTGTATCGTTTAAATCCAAATGTTAATAAAGCATCTTTATCTTCGAAGTGTTTATAAAAGGTTGTTCGGTGTACCATTGCGCGGTCACATATTTGGTTAATCGTGATCGTACTATATTTCTGTTTTGATTGCGTCATTAATTCAAATAAGGAATCCCACAGTAATTTATGTGTACGTCTAATACGTAAATCAAGTTGTTTTTCACTATCGTTCATCTACAATTCTCCTTTTTTGTAGATTAAATATACAGTGGTTGAAAATTGATTCTCCCTTTTTAATCTACATATGTATATTATATTACATGTGTTCCGGTGTATTTAAAGTTTTTTAAGTAAGAAACAGGAGGAGAATCTGTAAATGAATATGACAACTAAGAGCCCTACAAGTGGCAAAGTTGATACTTCTAATTTGAAACATACCCCCATTTTAATTGCATTACTTTTAGGTGCAATGGTTGCATTATTAAATGAAACATTACTTGGAAATGCGTTAACGGTATTAATGAAAGAATTTGACGTAACGGCTTCAACGATTCAATGGCTTTCTACAGCATACATGTTAGTAGTTGGGGTTTTAGTTCCAATTACAGCATTACTTCAGCAATGGCTCACAACGAGACAAATGTTTTTGATCGCTATGGTAACGTTTTTAGTCGGTACATTAATTGCGGGATTCGCACCGACATTTTCCGTTTTATTAATTGGCCGTATCGTCCAAGCTGTAGCGACGGGGTTAATTACACCGTTATTAATGAATACGATTTTAATCATTTGTCCACCTGAAAAACGTGGTGCGACAATGGGATTAATCGCACTCGTGATGATGGCAGCTCCGGCAATTGGCCCTACATTATCTGGAGTAATTGTGGATTCATTAAATTGGCGCTGGTTATTCTATATTGTTATTCCTATCGTGATTATTTCCATTATGATTGGGATGAAGTACATTCAAAATGTTTCAGAATTAACAAGGCCAAAAGTAGATTACCCATCTATCCTTTTATCGACATTAGGATTTGGCGGGCTTGTGTATAGCTTTAGTGCATCGGGTGATTTAGGATGGTCCGATGCAAAAGTGTATGGCACTTTAATTGTTGGGCTTATCTCATTATGTATTTTTGCCGTTCGACAATTGAAAATTGAGAATCCAATTTTAGAATTACGAGCATTTAAAGTTCCGATGTTTACATTATCAGTTGGATTAATTGTCATTGTGATGATGTCGCTATTTTCAACGATGACTTTATTACCGATGTTCCTGCAAACCGTTTTACTCGTTACAGCTTTTAAATCAGGAATTATCATGCTTCCGGGAAGTGTTATTAGCGCCATAATGGGACCAATCGCAGGTAAACTATTTGATAAATTTAGTCCGAAAGTTATTATCGTTCCCGGCATTGTCTTAGTAGGAATTGCAATGTTCTTATTTAAAGGCATTACTCCTGATACATCAATGGTACAAATTATTGTCATGCATAGCGTATTAATGGTTGGACTCATGTTTGTCATGACAGCACAAACATACGGTTTAAATCAATTAACACCAGATTTATATCCGCACGGAACAGCACTATTTAGTACGTTGCAACAAGTAGCTGGTGCAATTGGTACAGCTATCTTTATTTCGAAAATGTCTTCAGGAACAACTAAGTATATGGAAAGCTCCGCAAATCCACTGGATCCAGTAGAGAAGTTAAACGGTTTAACGTCAGGGTTCCAAGGTGCATTTGCACTTGGGTTAATCTTTATTATTGTTGCATTTATCGTATCGTTATTCTTAAAAGAAGAGAAAGAAGGAGTAAAGGCAGCGAGGGTTTTACAGAACGAACATTAAGGTTTATATAAAAAAGACATCTTTCCCTAGAAAAGATGTCTTTTTTATATTTTTTTCGTAACACTTGTTTTGGGTGTCTTTATACATAAGAATTGGTATGTACAATAATTATCCTTTTTGAGAATAAGGATGCAAAGCCGTACTAATAACTAATAGTTCACCAGATGATTTAGTGACATCGTATATAGATCCTGTTATGAGAATAGGCATAGTCATGATTGTGAAGTTGTTATATTGGTATTAAATGATTTATACGTTTTTTATAGTAAAAATTAGAGACACTTCAATAAAAAGGAATTAAATATGGTACTCTTTAGTTAAGATATTTAAACGAAGACAGGGGAAATGAAGATGGACAAAAAGCTAACGTATTGGCTAGCATCTATTATAGGTGTAGTAGTACTTGCAACTGGTATGACTTATGGAATGTTACAGTTTGCTGAAGTCCCGCTTGAGAGTGAGGACCATGTTTTTGCAGAGGTTAATAAAGAAGACACACTATCGAATGAAGCAGAAGTGAAAGGTTCAAATGCACAACTTCACATTACAGTAACTTCTACTGAAGAAGAAGTTATTTCAGCTATGCATAGCATGACTCATCAAAAAGTAAAAGCGTGTGAAGGAAAGGGAGCAACCCCTATGTCCAAAAAGAATGCAGAGAAAGTAAGAAACATTCTAAACGGAAACAATTTCAAGAATAAAGAAGAGCTATTAGCAATTACTGAAAGATGGGCAAATAGAGATTTTAGTGAAATTTTAGAAGAACATAACTATTTTATTAAACTTCAAGGTGGCAAGATAGGTGAAGCTACAGTAATGGATAAGGTAGACGAGCAAGTATTCTGTTTCAATACTTTCGGTGATGATGTAACGGCCGCATTATTTAAATCAGGAGATCTTCAAGCGCTGTAAGGTGTTTTTTCTTTGATATAAAGAAAGCCTCAAGTATTCATATACTTGAGGCTTTTCCAATGGAAAGATAGGAATGATCCGAATTCCTTACATTAAGAACAAAGTGGAATTACTCCTAAACCAATTAATAAAGCTGCAGCAACTGCTGGAATTGGTACAGGAATTTGAATACCTTCTACAAACAAGAAATACTGACCACTTACTATTTTAAAACAAACTAATTGCATGGCTATTCCTCCCTTCTTTTAGAATTAATACATTATATTAATTTATCTATTTATTGTTATAGTCGAATTATTCATTTTTAAAAATATAGTTAATATGTGAATAGTTTTCGAAAGGACCTGCTCAATCAATACGAAAAAACATAAGATGAAACGAATCCATTAAAATACATGAGTGAACCTTAGTTTTCCCCTCTTATCTAAAGGAGGAACTATTATGGGTTACGGTGGTAGTTGTGGCGGTTGTGGCTTTTCTGGAGGCTTTGCTTTATTAGTTGTGTTATTCATTTTATTAATCATCGTTGGAGCTTCTTGCTTCTGCTAAAAACTATTGGAAAAGACACTCATATAGAGTGTCTTTTCTTTCGTGCAAAATGATTCCTGATAATATCCAACTGTATATAGTATACGGTATATTTTTCCTCATTAGACATGTAGAATTGTAATAATTACATTAACACCAGGAGATACAAAAACTTTCTTACTTGAGGATGTTTTCAAAGTATTACTGTCTCAAATGCTACTACAGCTAACGCTTTACTGATTCCATTATTTATCCAACAAATAACATATATTTGTTGTGATAAATCAAATTCATATTACTGTGAGAATAGTGATTATGGTTATTAGTAGTTATTAAAGAGGGCCTTGGCTCTTTTTTTATTTTCTTTCGACATAATATGACAATATACGAATTAATAGTTTGGTATTATTATCTAGAAATCTTACATTTATCTACAAATTATTATTGTATTTTTAATTTTTTAAATGTAAAATATTTCAATGTAAATACATACCATTTAGGGGGATAAAGAAATTTATGAAAAAATTATTAGCTTCAGCAACAGCGGTAACACTATTAACAGTGGGGTACAGTTCTTCTGCATTTGCAGCTAAGAGTCCTAATGATACAAAAAACTGTGGCCATTTTAAAAGTCAACAAGATGCTCAAGCATTCTGGGATCAAAATGGATATGGTGTTGGAAATGATCCGCACCGTTTAGATAATGATAAAGACGGCATTCCATGTGAAGATTATAAATATCCAAAGAGCACAAATACTACAACAGAAAATAAAGAAACTACTAAACCTCAAGAACAACCTAAACAAGAAAATACTAAACAAGAACCTGTTAAACAAGAAAATACTAAGCAAGAGAATTCAAAACAAAACAACCAAACAACAAATAATAAACAAGAACAAACTAAGCCTCAAACAACTGCAAAAGAAACAAAGAAAAATACTAATACAGTTGTGAAAAAAGAAACAAAAAAACAAGGTGAAAAATTACCTAATACAGCATCAAACGGTGTTACAATGATGCTAGCAAGCTTAGGATTAGCATTAGCTGGAGCTGTATTAATGTTCCGTCGTAAAAAGACAAACGCATAAAATAGTTCCTTAAAACGGCAGGAGAAATCCTGTCGTTTTCAAATGGAGTGATAAAAGTGAATAAAAAACAATGGATAGGCTTATGTTTAACTGTTATTGGACTTACTATCTTTTCCTATTATTTTCTAGAATGGTATAGTGCTAGACAATCAGCAGAGTCGTTAACAACTAACGAGGCTAAACAATATGAGACCTCCACACCTTCTAAAGAAAATGAAACGCAAAATATCAATCAAACAGAGACAGAGATAAAGACTGACACTTCATTACAAGAAAAACCTGTACAAATTCCTGCTTCAAAGGTAAACCATCAGTTAGGAGATAAAGTAGCATATTTAATTATCCCTAAAATACAAAAGAAATACTCTATATATTGGGGAGCTGATGATAAAGTACTAAAAAAGGGTGTAGGTATGTTTGTTAGTGACTTAACTACTACACCATCTGGAAATGGTCATACAGTTTTAAGTGGACATAGAGATACTGTTTTTACCGAGCTTGGTCAATTAAAGGAAAATGACCAACTTATCGTGGAATATGAAAATAAAACATATACATATGAAATTAACAAGCATTGGATAACAGATTCAGAAGATCGAACAGTTATTGTAGAAAAAAGTGAGCCAACATTAACATTAACAACTTGTTATCCTTTTGACTATATAGGAGACGCTCCAGATCGGTACATAATTGAAGCATCTCTACTTTCCATTCATTGAGGATGGAAAGTCCAATACACATTAATTTTAATAATATGTATTGGACTCCCATTCAAGTATCATTTTTCTCAATGAATATTTGGTATATTTTAGGGTGCTTTTTACTATTTTTATGTTAAGATATTTTGGTTGATATTCATCTTATTTTAGGAGGTTGGAAGATCTGTTACATGCTTTTCATATGGATTTTAGTTTCTATACCGAAAGTATAAAAGTTTTGGGGTTATTAGGGAATTCTACTCGCTTATCAATTGTTTGTAAATTGATTACATATGGATCGTTGTCAGTTTCTGATTTAAGTAAGCAAACAAGAATTACAGAGGATTTGATTGTACAACATTTGCGTAAATTAGCCTTTGGAAATATTGTAATTAGTGAACGTATAGGGAAAAGGCTTTATTTCAAAATAAAAGATAATAAAATAATTGAGATTATTAAGGTATTAGGATTACTAAGTTAATTTTCATTACTTTCAATATAAATGATTTTGCTATAACTCAATTGTGCAAAATCACATTTAGCCCGCCTACGGAAATAGGGAGGTTTTTAATATACAAAAAGGCGCCCATATAAGGGTGCCTTTTCCAATAGTTTTTTAGCAGAAGCAACTGCATCCGATAATGATTAATAAAATAAACAATACAACTAATAAAGCGAATCCTCCAGCGAAACCGCAGCCTTCGCCGCAACTACCACCATATCCCATAACAATAGTGCCTCCTTTAAATTAGAGGGTAAAACTAGGGTTCATTCCATGGATTTTAATGGGTTCACTTTACCTTATGTTTTTAAGAATTAATTGAGCAGGTCCTTTTGAAAATAAGGGAAAGATGATCTATGGCGCTTGATTTTATTCCAGTTGTTGGACAAATTAAACAAGGTTTACAAATTTATAATGGAAGAGAATTTTTCACAGACAGAAAATATGAGCCGAATGATTATGTATGGGGAACTGTTTCTACAGTTGTAGGTGGCACTCCTAAAGTTATTGGTCGAGTATTTGGTAAATATGGAGAGTTAGAGCAAAAAGCGAAGGATTTAGGAAAAGTATCAAAGGTAACTGAAGAGATTGGATGGAGTATGCCAAGAGGTGGCGGCGTCATTGATGGACGTAAGTACTCTGAACATGCACTTGAAAGAATGGCACCTGATACAGTTCAAGTTCGAGCGGAGCTTACAAAACGAGCACGTGAGCGAGCTGAAAGAAAAGGGTATACATTCGGATCAGATAAATACATGGAAGAATTAAAAAAAGTTGATCCTCGAGGAATGACTCCAAATGTAGTTGAAGATATTATAAAAACGGGCACTCGCAAACCAGGAGACAATCCTGGTACTGGGAAATACGTTAGAGACGAAGGCTACGTAGTTATAAATGATAAAGGTGACGTTATCACAGTTGTTCCCGCAAAGAAAAAAGAATAGAATGAATAGCATAGTAAGTAATCTATGACAAAAAGGTTGAGGAATATTGGATATTAAGCATGATAAGTATGAGTTACTAGAAATTTTCGAAAGCGAACCAGAAGATTACTATATTCCAGGTGCAGGTGCGTATCGATATAGTAAAATTGATAAACTTGGATTTGAACTGGTTATGAATATGTTCTATTATGATGCAACAGCTGAATTAATAATGCTATACGAAGACAAACGTATCATAGAAACCAAGATGGAATCAGTGAAAGAAATATATACTCGTAATGATTCACTATACATTCTAGGTACAGAAGAAAAGAAAAAAATCGAAGTAAAATTCAAGCCACATTTTACAGTTACAATAAATGAGTTTTAAAAACTTGAAATCAATGTTCGTAAATATTCTGAACATGCTTTAGAAAGAATGGCTCCGGATACAATACAAGTTCGAGCTGAATTAGAGGCACATGCCAAAAGTAGAGGGCTTGTACGTAGTACACAGAAATTTAAAGAATTTGTTAATCCTAGAGGTATCACACCTTCTGTAGTAGATTTTCTGTGCCTTTCCATCGGAAAATCAAGACTGATATAAAAAATGAGTAGAAAAAACAAGGCTCTTACTTCGTGGATACCACTACAAAGTAAGAGCCTTGTTTCATTATATTTGTTCATACAGTTTTCCTTGTAGTCTTCTGTTTTCATCCTTCAATCGCTTATTCTTTATCAATTTTTCGAACAGGTTGCTCCCAAAAGTTTTTTATACAAAATAACATCAAAAAATACGTCTTGAACAAGTATGAAAAAAGAAAGCTGAAGGGCAAGTAATCCTTTTGGAATCTTTTTAAGAGAAAATGATAAACTGATCGGAGACATTTCATTAACTCAAATTGTTAGGGGAGACCTCCAAAGCTGTTATACAGGATTTACTTTAGATAAGGAGCATAATGCAAAGGGCTATACAACAGAGGCTCTTCAACTTGTTGTATATTTTGCTTTTAGGGAATTAAAGCTACATAGAATTGAAGCAGGAGCAATGCTTGATAATATAGCATCTATTCGTGTATTAGAAAAAGTCCTACATAAGGGGACTTTTTCTAATACATATAGATTAAAATAATAATAGAAATTTTTTATTTTTTTCCACAACTATTAATTAAATCATATTGTTTAGAAATCATTTCATTTCGAATTTGATCGAGATGTTTATGTAATGTTTCTTTTATTGCACTACCTGTTTTGCTTTCAAAACTTTTGTTTAATTCAATTCCTTGTTCAGATAAACTTTTGCATACATCATGAAATGCTTCTTTGTTTTTTTGAATGGCATGTTTTTGGCTTGCTACTATGCTATTTGTTTTGAATGCTACATCAGTTTTTAAAAGTGATTGTTGCAGTTCTTTTTCTAATTGCTTTTTAACAGCTTGCAACTCATCTATAATAGTTCCAACTGCACCAACTGTAGCTTTCTCTATTTCTTTCTCTATTTTTTGAATTTCCCCTATAAAATCCATCATATTATCTCGCCGCCAGTCCTTCAAAATTTGTTCCTAATTGATTATCTTTATCTCGTAATGAATTAGCTGCATAAGCAATATCATCTCCAAAATGAATCAATTCTTTTTGTTTTTTCCGTAAAAGATGAATTAGTTCTTCTGCTAGTTGTACATCATGAAAATAGTCTTTTCCGTTTTGGGATATTTTTGCAACCTCTCTAATTGCTTCATCTACTTCATGTTCTTCTAACAGATGATATTTTCCTCCAGGGCCTGTCTCATGCTTCAATTGACTCTTTAATTTCGCAACTTCCTCTTCTTCTTGTTGTTGAAATCTTTCTATATTTCTAATAATATCAGATAATATATCGCTTATTTTTTGTATCTCTTTTGCATGACGAATGATATCATCTGGTTCTAATTCTAGTCGAACACTACCATTATTGTGGAACATTTCTAGAAATGTTGACATTGGATGTTGTCCCATAAATACAGCCGCGAGAATACTATCTGTTCCATTACTTTTCGTTGTAAATTGTTTACCAATCATAGGTGCTCCAAATTGATTGAAATTTCCTACAGCATCTTCTTTATGAGTATAATCTACTACTTTATTTTCCATTACGCCTTCATCTACTCGTTTTTTTGCTTTATCACTTAGTAATCTATAAATATTTGGTGCCGCATATGTTGTTGCATAACAATTCATTTCTGCTGCTACATATTGAGCCTCCGCAGCACCTTTACTATGTCCGGTAGTGTGAATAGATGTAGGATTATATTTTTTCTTAATTTTTTCTGTAAATTCTAATGCACTATCAAATGATGTCGGAGCTTTTCCGCCTGCTACACCAATGTTCTTTTTCTGTCCAAGTGTAATTTGAACTATATCTGTGGTTTTATCTCCATCGAATCTATCAAATTCAGTACCACGGAATGCAATGATTACATCGTCATACTGTTTTTTACCAGGCTTATACTTATTTGCAGGTACTACAGCGATTGCTTGTAATCCATTTTTTACTTTTGTTTTATCTGCATCAAATGTTTCTATAACTACCCATTTTTTATTATTTGACCCTTTTATTTCTTTTTCAATTTCTAAAACTCCGGGTTCATAAACTTGATCGGATAGTTCGAAATAATCTTCATCTGTGGCAATTGGATTTTTTTTCAATTCACTCATATGTTTCAACTCATTTCATGGTATATTTTAAATATATTCAAACACAAGGGGATTTTAAATGAAAAAGAAATTGGTGATTGTTTTATCCATTATTTGTATTATAGCAGGAGGATATTTTACTATGGAATACTTAAAACAAAAAGAAAAAGAAGAAAAGTTTTGGAAAGTACAAGAGGCACGAGTAGAAAAGTATATTCACTATAATATTAAAGATGTAAAATCTATTACATTTACAGAAAATAAGATAAGTCCAATGGGAGTTCCTCATATAAAAGGTTATATAAATAATAATAAAGAATTAGATTTTATAGCTAGTATAAGTACAACTGAAAACTTTGAAGACAAATTTACGCGTTCTGGGAAATTAGGAAAACTTATAAAAAATCCTGAAAAATCAGTATCGGAAATTGAAAAAGAAGAGAAAGAAAAAAACCAAGAGTAGTTCTTGCGACTACTCTTGGTTTCTGTACCCTACTTTAGAAAGAGCATATGTTAACTAGCTTGGAATATAAGGGGATTTCCAATGAAGAAAGTAATGATTTTGATTGTATCTGCTGTGGTGATCATAGCAGGAGGATATTTTACTATGGAATACTTAAAACAAAAAGAAAAAGAAGAAAAGTTTTGGAATGAACAAAAAGAACGAGTAGAAAAATATATTCACTATAATATTAAAGATGTAAAATCTATTAAATTTACAAAAAATGATGTAAGTCCAATGGGAGTTCCTTCTGTAGAAGGATATATAAATAATGATAAGGAATTATGGTTTGATGCAAGTATAAGTACTACAGATAAATTTGAGGATAAGTTTGGTTGTTCTGGGGAATTAGATAAAATGATTAAAAAACCAGCAAAATCAGTATCTGAAATTGAAAAAGAAGAGAAGGAAAAGAAACAAGAGTAGTCTCTTTAACTACTCTTGTTTCTTTATTCTAGGGGTACCGCCCATCACCGTTAAGCTCACAGAACAGGTTGCTCTTAAAATGAACTTCATTGCTATAAAAGACTCTAATTTTTCGTTTTGGGGCAAATATTATATAAAATAATAGCTATCTCTGAATCACTAGTTTCAAAAAGCCTTCACGCAATAATGATTGCATGAAGGCTTTTGATGTTTGCTTATTTTTTTGTCTCGTTAACCCATGTAATAATGTCCTGGATGACGTATTCGGGAACGTTAGCAGGGATTTCATATTCACTAGGGAGGCTTAATTCCCCGTCACCCTCCGTGAAGAAATGATTCAATTTCGGATATTTTTTGAACTGAACATTCCCGCGGTTTGAAAGTCCTTTCTGCCATTTTGTATATTCATCTTTTACTGTTACTTGATAATCACGTGCTCCTTGCAGAATGAGTAAAGGCTCTTTTCGTGATTTTGCCTCTTCAACTGGACGCCACCTAGAAACATCATACATAAAATGAGGTGACCCAAAATTGTAGCCAGCTGGAGGATGATTGGGATTGAAAGTAGGATCCTGAATAAAAGCGACCTGTCTTTTTAGTTCATCGATTTCTTCCTTTGGTTTCCCAAGGTATTGATACTGATCAATGGAAATTTCAGTCAAAGAGCGTGCAGGTGGTGCGAGTAAGATGCTTCCTCGGACAAGTGAGGAAGGTGCTTTGCTTAGTATACGTGGCATTGTGCCAGCTCCTAGGCTATGTCCAAGAATGAAAATATTATTTGGATCAATGCCTTCCTGCTGCGCTGCTGATTTTGCTGCAAATATAGCATCATCTGTAGTATCACGGTCTAACGTAACAGGTTCTGTACTCATCTTTAATGCATGTTCTAAGGTGCGTTTTTCATAGCGCAACACTGCAATTCCGTTGGATGAAAGGCCCACTGCAATGTCTCGTAAGATTTTTGTTCCCATATATGTGCTATCGCGATCATGGATGCCAGCACCATGAACAAGAACAACTACGGGCAGTTTTTCACCACGCTTATGTTTCGGAACTGTTAATGTCGCTGGTAACGGATAGGTAGAATTTCCAATGACGATTTCACGTTCTTGATAGGAGTCAGGTTGATCATAGCTAGGATGCGGGATGGTATAAGATTCCTCGGGTGGCCTTTCTCCAATTTCATCTACTTTCCCGCCAGGTGTGAATTTAAGGAGTAGCGGTATGGTAGTTCCTTCGGTATCTGCTGGAATTTCCACCGTCTGATGGACCAAGTTTCGTTCTTTTATCACGGGGGTTCCCATACTTTTTATCCCGCTCCAGCCACTTTGTGTCCACCAGTTTTGTAATGTGGTTGCTGTAAACTTGGATTGAAAAGCAGCAGACGTCAACTGTAGTGCCTCTGCATACTTACCTTTCTGGAGATATTCAAAAAATAATGATGTACGCTCCGTTAAAGAGACTAGTTTCTTTTCAGCAGATTGTTCCTCATGTGTATCTGCGTGAATAGTTGTTGTAAGCGGGAAAGATGAAACGCCTAAAGAAAAGAGTAGGGTAAAGGTAAGGACTGATTTTTGTATTTTCTTTTTTTTATTCATGTTTCAACCTCCAATATGTGATGGTACAAAACAGGTATGGTAATTAGAATTCTGGTGCGAAAACTTCAAAATATTTGCAAGCAATCTCCAAAACTTGGACATACTAATATTATTATTCTAAAAAAATGTAGATTTCTTCTCTTGTTACATGCATATTAATCCCAGAAATAATCTTTCTTCCTTCACTTTATATTTTGATTATACGAAGCAAAGCTCTCGTTTTTCTTACTTGATACTTACAAATTCCTTAAGTAGAGGATATTTTAAAATTTTGGCTGTATGAATATGTAGCGGTACTCCTATGTTAAGAGATAGCTTAAGGACCGAGGATTATATTGTTTTTATAAAGAGTTGATGTTATGTTTGTTTTGTAACATATGGTGTTTTATGCATGTAGGAGGATTTATTGAAGAAATTATTAATATTGTTTTTATTAGCTACATTTTGTCTACAGATTACAGGATGTTCTAATAATATGGGTACACTAAGGGAGAAGTCTAAAACTTTAACAACTGTGAAGTCTAAACGCATCAATAAAGGGTGGTACAAACATATGTAATAGTTTGTATCACCCTTTGTTGATGTTAGAAGTCATAAGGAAAAGGTTGATAGTTAGATATTTTTCATAAAGAAAAGACACCCATATTGAACTGAACCCAAAAAATTAGACAAATATATTAAGCAGCTACTAAGGATTGAACTCTGTATTGCACAGGGGACAATCCTTTTAGTTTTGTTTTAATTCTTTTGTGAT
>NZ_JBPWAP010000107.1:0-13229 GCF_051776705.1 Bacillus cereus group sp. BceL291
TCATCTCCCAAAATTCCCCCATACATTTATAAAATTTTCATGTATGGTTTATTATAAACTGGCTGGGTTTTCAATGATAATGGTGGCTTACTATTAAGTTACTAAAAACAAGCTGTCTTAAAATCGCTCTCATTAAGCACATTCAAACCATATTCATCATTATAAGCACTTTCCTTCAAGGCTAGAATTTTCCCATCAAGATAGTATACGAGTCCATCATTTATTATCAATTTTTCTTTTTCATAGTTGAATACGTTAACTGTATACTGCTGTGCCTTTCGTAATAATCGAGTCAGATCCTCAATGGAATTATTGCTATTTAATTCTGCGATAATATCCTTTCCTTCTTCATATGGGACAATAACTGAAGTGGTTATATCATCAATGACGTTAAAATGTTTGGCCGCTGTCTGGTAGCTATTTATAATAAATAATGGAATATCTTTTTTATCATGTTTATGAATATATGCTCGACGATAGCTATTTTCTATTCTTGGTACGGATAATAACTCAGTCATGTTCTTTTTTAGTTTTGGAATAAAGTAATCTAAATCTGATTCAAATTCTCTATAATATTCTTTAAAATACCTCTTCATTGCCTCTCTTGATAAAATATGTCCTCCATGTATTTTATCGTTATGTTTTAAATCCATAAGGATTTTCTTCGTAATTTTCTTTCCAATTTTAATTTCCTTTAAATGACTTAAGTTTTCCTCTTCATAATCAATCACATAGACATTCTGTATGCCCTTTTCCCCGTGGCGATTACATCTTCCTGCAGCTTGTGCTATAGAATCTAACCCTGATAAAGAACGAACAACACACTCAAAACTCACATCTACACCTGCTTCGATTAACTGTGTGCTGATGCAAATGATTTTTCTTCCTTCTTTGAGACATTCTCTAACTTCTTCTAAAATTTTATGTCGATGTGCTGCACACATTGTTGTGCTTAAATGATAAATAGGGATATTTAATCCTTGACTCTGTAATTGTGTATATAAATCTCTCACAACTGATTTTGTATTTAGAACAATGAGGATACTTTGTACTTCCTCTATTTTTGTATGTATAAATGTTTTGAGTTTATCTTTATTAAAGATTTCATTAGTTGCTTGATCAATGATTTTCACCCTTTTAAATGCTTCAATTACATGATCAAGGTTATTAATCATTTCAGCATCCGTATTTATGTCTAATTTTTGTTCTACAAAGTCCAAAGCAGGTTGAGTAGCAGTGCAGAGGACTATACTGGAACGAGTATATATTTTTAAAAAATTCAATGCTTGATTAAATAATGAAACACATGAAACAGGAACTTTTTGCACTTCATCAAAAATAATAATTGCCTCACTTAAATTATGGAGTCTTCTAGTATTTCTATTTCCCTTTGCGTAAAACACATTTAGAAACTGAACCATGGTTGTAAAAATAATAGGAGAATCCCAATTATCTTTAGCTAATTTTAATTTTTGTTGTATGCTAACCACACCGTCTTCATTTTCATCATGCTCATTCACTTCTTCAACTATATTTGAATGATGTTCTAAAATATTTTCTTCATCCTCTAATATTCTTCGAACCTCTTCCGCATTTTGCTCGATAATTGTTGTAAAAGGTACAACATAAATAATTCGTTTTTTATTATGGGTGTTTGCATGTTTTAGTGCATACCTTAAGCTTGCTAATGTTTTACCACCACCAGTTGGAATAGATAACGTATATATTCCTGATGGCCTCTCAGCGAACTGATCACACTGATCTGACATGTCTGCTCTCAACATGTTAATAGGGGTATTTGCATTCTGCTGTTTTTTGAAAGAATTGATTTTTGTCATGAGTCTCTCGTAGTATTTCTCAAATAACTCATCAACATTTATTACGGATTCTACACTTTTTTCTTCTTCAAATAATCGGGTGTTTGTTCTATCGGCATCAATTAATGTACTAAAGATGAATTTAGTTAAAAACATTAATTGTTTTTCAGCATTTTCTGGGGATTCTTTAAGTAGGAAACTTTCTAGTTCTACAGTAGCTTTGTCCACATACTCATGAAAATCTTTCTCTTTCATGACATGTTTAAAAAAGAATTGTTGTGTAACATCAAATCCTCTTAATTGCTTATCTCGCACTCTATTTAAATAGGGCGATTCTAAATCTGGATTTAAAAAATCTTGAAGGTATCCGTGGTGAGAAATAATAGCATTTCCCACTATCTCAGATATTATCCCTTTGTAAGGAATCATATTTTCTGTATGGAATAATTGATATAACAATTTCCCCCCTGCAGTTGAATGGTCAACACTCCCCTTTTTAGGTGGAGAATTAGGATTATTTACTGCTTCCAATATATATTCTTTAAACTCATTGGTGTATTTCCCCATATCATGGAGCATACCGGCTAAACCAGCTAAATGTTTTATACCAATTTTTTCTCCATAGGTTTCAGCTAGTTCTTTTACTCTTAATAAATGCTCTTCGACTGTTTGTACTTGACTGTCACTCTCGCGTATATGAGCAATGTAGGTCATTCAATCTCCCTCCATTTTATACTGTTTACTTTTGTATTAGATACTGCAGATATAGATACTTCTAGTTGAGTATCTACTAAACTATTTCAATCCATGCACCTATATGAGGTGCGACTGAAAACGGAAAAACAATTGAGCTAGTTGCAAAATTTCAATCCACGCACCTATATAGGGTGCGACTATGGGCATTCCAGATAAATATAAACCCGAGGTAATTTCAATCCTCACACCTATATAAGGTGCGACTGGTCTAACATCTAAAGCCATTAATAACTCCTAATTTCAATCCACGCACCTATATGAGGTGCGACTTTAAAACGTGCATAACCTAACACTTTCCCATTGTATTTCAATCCACGCACCTATATGAGGTGCGACCACTCGGAACTAATAACGCAAACATTGCCACCCAATTTCAATCCACGCACCTATATGAGGTGCGACTTTTTTACTCGGATACTCTAAAGGTGTAACAATAATTTCAATCCACGCACCTATATGAGGTGCGACACCGATTTGTGCTCAAAATCAATCACAAATACGTTAATTCTATTCAAAAATATAAAAATATTTTTATTTATTAAAGTATTTTGTATAAAAATCATAAATCCCCATCATACATTATGAGAATTCTAGGTGCGAATGTACTAGGAATTTCATGTTTGCTATACATTCGCACCTAAAAAATCAAAGGACTTTCTAAATCAATTCATTCTTGTACACCGATATATTTAATTTTATTTTCATAGCTATTAGCTAACTAATAAACAAGAATGTATAGTTTTATAATATGATGAAGAATTTTATTTATTAAATCTTCTAATCACATCGTTCTACTTCTTCCTTGCTAATTCAGCACCTTCACGCTTCATTTGTTTTAATACATCAACGTACACATGAATCGCAGTAGCAACCTCATTCTCAACATCTGTAGAATGTTTCGTGTAAAATGTTCTTATTCCTTGTTTATTAATCCCTGGATATAAATTCTCTGTTTCTCCATTTTCAATTACTGCATAAATACCCTCTTGCCGAGAAATTACTAATTTTCTATAATCTTTCCAGACTGAATCAGGCTTTTCGCTAAAACCCCAATTAATAATTATGTGGAAGTTACAATTCCCTATATCATATCCAAAAATTTTCTTAGTATGGGTTTTTATGCTTGCAGTATCTTTCCCTTTCAATATTAGAGCTTCACCCATTAGTAAGTCTTTATTTTGATGAGAACGAATTACTATATCCCTTTCTCCTATTCCCCCTCTATCTCCCATCTCTTTCCGTGTGTATCCACCTCTACTCTGAGTATGAGTAATCCAACCAAAGGTATCTACTAAATTAGAATCCATATGTGATTTAAATAAATCCGTATATCTATCCTCTTCAGCAGCTTTATTCTGAGATGGCGTAACAATTGGTGATAAATTCTCGATTGTCTTTAAATTATCAAATATTTTCCCTACCAGGAAACCCCACACACTTTCTTCTTCATTTCCCGTAAACAGTTTGACTTGTTCTTCTGGTCTTAGCGTTTTTAGTTTGTTAATACTACTAGCTCTCAACTCTATATTCTGTCTTAATGAACTAATTTGCTCTCTATACTCACTTATTTTCCCATCATTATGCTTTCTACCTATAATTATCCCTTTGGTCGTTGCAATATTTGTATTTTCAGGATTTAATTCTTGAGCACGGTCAATATATTTTTCAGCTAGCATTAGATTCTCTTTCTCTAAGTAACTCAATGCCATTAATTCATATATAGTAGCGCATGCAAAAAAACCACCGAAACCTATATAGTTCTTTTCACCGGATCTTTGCTCATAAAGCATTTCTACCAAGGTATCCCAACTATATTGAGATTCTAAAAATTTTTCCGCTGATTTTATTACTTCATTATGCTGATTCAACTTAGAATATACTACTGCTAATCCAAGATATGAATACTGTGGAAAATAATCATTTGGTCTATCATACGCGTCTATTTTAAAATACTTGATTGCTTGATTAAAATAATATGCACTATTTATAAGATTATTATCTGCTTGATATACCTCTCCCAGTATACGATAAGTCTCTGAATTATCCCCATGTATTTTTATAGAATTTAATAAACAATCTATTGCAGCTTGTAAGTTATTGGCATGAAAATACACCTTTCCTAGCAGTAACAACACTTTACTATCAGTGTCCTTCCCCTCCAAATTTTCTAATAAATCTATTGCTTTTTCATATTCTTCTAAAAGATAGTATCCTTCCGCCAAATCATATACTCCAGTTATATCTAGTGAATTCATAGACTCTAATAATACTATTTTTTTCTTATTGAAAAATTTATACGAGTAAGAATCAACCATATCATTAAAAACATATTTGCCATTGTAGCCATAATTTATTATCGATCCGTCCCCTGTTAATTCAACCCTTTGATTTCTCATTAACCCCTTGCATTTTAGGCAACATTCGCTAATGTTATAAATTTCCATTTCATCCTTAACTAGCTTTACTAAACCACTCCAACTATCTTTAAAGTTTCTTAATTGAAAGTCATTACAACAATTTCTACAAATATTATCCCCAGCTATATTGCAATGAAAATCATTGTTGTTTGTCTCACAAACCCTACATTTACACAATTTGGTTCCCTCTCTCCAATTACCTTCTACTTATATATTATCTACTCTACTTTATAAAACCAAAACTTTATATTAATCTTCACTCTAATCTCAATTAAACCTTATTTATTTATAAAATAAGCATACGAAAAAGACCTAACCATTACTTTAGTTAAGTCATTTTTTAAGAATATTTTTATTTAAAAATAAAGCTTGTAGTAATTTAACTAATTTTAATAAGAGCACTTCCGCAGTTTATACTCAATTTTTATTTTCACGAACATGAGCAATATAGGTCACCCTATCTTCCCCAAATACATAGTTTAAAACGGAACCATTCTTATTTTCGAAGTAAGATTCTTCTATTTAAAATAGATAAACCAAAAAATGTCCCATACAAAAGTATAGAACACTTCAAAACTTGCATAATTTAAAACGCTAATTTATAATCATCATGTTTTTCAATAAAGTTTATAAATTCCTCATTGTTCATATCTGCCCTAGTATCTACTAAATTGCATGATTTCTGAGAATAATAAACATTTCTACCAATTATCTTACTGTCCCTCATAATTTGTAATAATGACTTTTTCTGTTCACTAGTTAATGTTGGATTCTTTTTCAAGGAATTCACTAGAATACAATTATATGATACAGGTCGCAGTTTTTCACAATATTCCTCATGACTAGTAACTCTGACAAGTTCCAATAATTCACCTTTTCTCATATTTGCTTTCCAAACATTGTAGACACCTTTTATCTCATTACTCAAAATAGAAATCTTATTTACTTTATCTTGTAACATCGCATGCGCATAAAGAAAAATAAATCGTTCGCCAGCATCTTTCAAGGACTGCGAATAAGCTTTTTCAATATCCTTACATGATTTTGCCTCTCTTAGTTCACCTTGAATAGCAATATTACTTATTGAATTTAGGGCTATCTCTTTATACTGAAGGAAGGCTTCCTCCTTACTACCATAACCCTCTGCAAAAATCTGATAATTATGCTCAACAGATTCAAGATAAATGGGAATATGTAATTCACTCATTACCTGATAAAAGTTCAAATATTTCTCATCAACCCACTGTTGTCCAGGTAAATTCCTAATAGCCTCTTCCATTACCATTTCCGGTACTATAAATACTGTTCCTTTGTAACATGTCATTAACTCCTTGAAGGAACTTTGCTCTTCTCTTGCCAACTTTGCTAAATCTGATAGGACATTATTATCCAATATATAATAGTGTGTAACCCTATCATTTTTCCTACCATCTTGTAAATAAGGTTCTATTCCATTGCATTTTGAATCTTGGTTCGTCTCTGGTGTATTGGTTACTTGGTCCATTTATTTGTTCCTCCTTAAATTTCCATTCGAATAGCCTCCAGTTGTTTGAAATGCTGATTTGCTAGATTTTGAATACTTTCAAAATCTGATTCAAGCATATTTTCTTGAACGGATTCTGATTCAAGTAATTTATTTAATCCATCAATCTTAATTGCTTTTGTAGGTTCTAAAATTGAAAGATCAAAATCTTGTGGTAAATTATGGCGGTAATCATGATCAATAATTCTCTCTGCATCTTCCATACTAATCAGGTTTTCTTGTGCTAATTTAATTACCATAGTTTTATAAGGCAATTCAAAAGCTGGAATTAACCTAATTACATTCTTCTCCAAAGAATCATTAACGTAATTTAATTTTATTTCTTGAAATAAAGTTTTTAATACATCATCATTTATTAACAACTCTGCAGCAAAAAGATTTGCTCTACGCTCATTTTCATTTAGGACTGGATTATTCACAAAAGTTACATCATCCGCATTTTTGATTCGATCCTTTTCAAATTCAAAATGATAGTATTCATGTGCCCAAACAAAATTCTCATATGTTTTCGGTTGTAAAGTATTTATGTTTATATAAAAAGAGCCATTTCGATATAACACCATTCCCCCATAAGATAAAGATTTGCTCGGGAAAAGTAGTACTTCTGTTTTCTGCATTAAATAATTACGTATACTTTCTATAGTTTTATATTTAAAATGAATTCCCTTTTCAATTGTACTTTCTACGTTTACCAATATTGAAGGAAGTATTTTTTGATTCTGCTCTATAACTTCCCTGATATTAGTGCTATTTATCATTCTTCTTCACATCCCTTTGTAGATAAAATTCAACGTTGTATACTCCAAAAATTTATAGGCTATATTTAATGTTAAGTATTAGATAAAAAATATTATATAAAATCATTTCTATTTAAATTATTATAAGGCTTTAATAGTTCAATCATTCTTATGAAATCGTCTAAAGTATCTAAAGTATTTTTGAATTCTGTTTCTTCGCCCTCAACGGCTACATAATTTGCAGCTGCAAAATTTCGTATATCAGATCTTTTTAATTTATCTTCTAATTTTAATGGTGGTTTAAATTCTGAATTATAGAAATAAAAATCATCTTTTATTCCAAACAATTCGTTTATTTTTTCTATTCCTTTTGTTAAATCGCCCTCTCCTTTTAATAGCTTATAAAAAGTCGCCTTTGGAATTCCGCCTTTATCCATAACCCATTGATGAGTTCGTCCTGTCGCCTCTAAGTATATCCTAATGTTTTCACCCACTATTTTTTTCATTTAATTCCCTCCTTGTTATCCATTATAACACTAGTATCTAAAAAAGATACCAAATAAGCGTAAAAAACTTGATAATATCAGTTTCATATTTAAAAATGAATAAATAGTATCTAATTTGTATACAAATCTATATTAACCACTCCAAAATTCTATAAATTATAATTTACAGAATTTTAAATACCCTATTATTTTCTTACATAAAAAATATTAATGGATAAATATCATATAATTTTTTAGATATATAATATAAAAAGACTACGGGAATTTTAAAAAAACTTAAGTATTTGATATGAGTGAAGCCGAATAGAGATACATGAAAAAACACCTCGTATGGGAATGAGAAAATCTTATCTAGAAGAAATTATCTGGAAAACAATCGAGCTGAAAAAACAAAGGTACACAAACAAAGAAATTATGGATCAATTAGAAGTTAAAAATTAAGCACAGATTAAAACTTGGATGAAGTGGCATCGTGAAGGTGAAACGTATTGTTTTAGTCGCCCTGTAGGAAAACAATATTCTTATAGAAAAGTGCCAAAAGAATTAAATGAATTGGAACAAATACGCTTAGAAAATAAACACTTAAAAACAAAATTACTTATATACGGAAATTATCTGGAAATTAAAAGGAGTTGAAACCGGAATTTGTTGTTACTTTATGGAACTGTTTAAACATAAAAATAACTGTAAAAGAATTGTGTAACGTATTAGAATTACCCTGTTCCACATTTATCGGTGGTTATAACGAACAAAATATTTTATAGATAAGGTAAAAAAGAAAATCTAGGACATCTGTCTTAGGCATAAATTACGATATGAATATCGAAGAGTGACTCCTACTCTTCGGCTTTGTGAATCATAAAAAGTATTAAGACTTATGAGACAAAATTATATTCTTTCAAAAGTGTGCCAAAAAAAGAAATACATCAATGGTGTGGAACCAGGGATAGACCCTCATCGATTGGAATGTCAATTCGATTCATCCATACAAAATGAAACATAGTTTACGGATATGTCTAATCTATTATTTGGTGAGCGTAACCTTTTAGTTATCAACGATTATGGATACCTTTAATCGTGAAATTATTAGTTAAGTCATCAAGCAATTATAAACACTGGCATTAGCAGTGAAGACATCAAAACAAGCAATAAGAGGGCAAAAGTAAAAATGTCCTTCTACAATCGAATCAAGGAAGTATTTATACAGCAAGAAGTTTCAAGCGTATGCCAAAGAAAACGACATAATTATCAGTATATTCCGGAGAGGAAATTGCCATGATAATGCCTTTATAGCAAGCTGCTTTGGTCATTTAAAAAGTGAAGTTTTCTACTCACAAAAGATAACAAAAAACCAAACAAAACTGTGCGAAAGATGGTACTAGTATACATCCATTCCTAAAATTGTGTGCGAATTCAAGAAAAATCAAACCACCTGTCCCCTAAAGAATTTAGGTAACAGATTAATTAGGTGCTTTATATGTTTTAGAAATATATCCTATCAATTTTTTTAATTTATAGTTTTGTACATGAATTTATTATTTTATGTTATTTTTATTATGTTATTCTAATATAACATTAATATGTATTCAGTTCGAATAATTTATCCTCAAAATAGGTTTAATATTTCATAGATTTCCGATGGTTATTTTTGAATTTGAACAGCGTAAAAATTCAAAAGGTCTTGTATATTAAATTGTTTTTTAAGTGGGTATGGTAATTGCTATATTTTTTACATCGATAGTAGAACTGGTGATAATGTTATTAAAAGGTATAATTATTAATAGTAAGGAGAATTATATGTTTGATTTTGAATTGGAGTTATTTAATTTTTATTCGAAAAAGTTAAGTAAATGGAATTTAGTTTATAAGTATGTTTTAAAAAATATTATTTTTTTGGTTGCTACTTTTATTTCAATAGCCGCTTTAGTTATTATTTCTTTAAACATCTTTGTCGAACATGATATTGAATTTGATTCTTTCTATATTTATATGATTTTCTTTTTTGTTTATATGATTTTGTTTTTGGTATGTATGCATTATGTTGTAGTAAAACCAGCTATTTTGATTTCTGTTAATAAATATAATATCTCGTTTAAAAGCAAACAATGGCAAGTTTTTATTTGTTTAATTGTTCAATCATATTTATTTAAGAAAGAACTTTTAAATAATGATCCTAAATTCAATGAAGAGTCATTACAATTTTTAATACAGGTGTTAAAGGAAAAAAAAGAAGAAACCGAGAAATTAAATGTATTAAAACTTTTGTCTAGCTATGGTTCTTTATTTTTCTTGTTTACGATTCCAGTATGGTCAGCTTTCAATAGCTGGGTTTATAATCATGAAATTAAGACATCAGCAGAAGCTATTCAGTATCTATTAATGTTAGGTTTTTTAATTTTTATGTCTGTCTTTTTAATTTGGATGCCTTTTAAAAAAAATTTTTTAGAAGAATTGTTTAGTAAGGAATCAAGTAAAATATCTGATTTGATAAAAGCATTGGAGAATATTAATTTTTCTTTGAAAAATTTTTGTCATCTTAAATCAGAAAAATCAGGGGTAATAAAACAAAGTACAATTGATTCTATTATTAAGGAAAATACTAATTAAATTAATTTGTTTATCAAATATAAAATATATATTCATTTGTATTTAAATATCCATTTATTTACACAACAACTAACCATATCTTTACTCGAAACTTTTAGTTTTAAACAGGTAGATCAGAATCTACTTAAAAGGTATGTAACTCCCATATTCTCTCGCCCAATTGTTGAATAAACCTTGCATTTTTTTAACAACTTTATAACAGGTGTTTGATTCTGTTAAGAAAGAGGTGAAAATTATATTTGACGAATTTATAAATGCATTATGATTTTAATAAAGATACTATTTTTAATCCGTGTAACTGTATAATCAAAAAAAGCTATTGGAAACATACACTTTTCGTTTGTTTCCAACAGCTTTTTTTGATTTATATTTAACCATAATTTACAGCAGATTAACTACCTCTTGACGCTCAATCCATTTATCTAACTTATTATGTGTTTCTTCGCTTAATCTTTTTCTTTTGCCTATTAACAATTTTGAAAGATTAGATGGTGATATCTCTATTTCTTTTGCCATATCTCTTAAACTACACTTATTTTCTTCTTTATATTGGAGAATCTTCTGCTGATACCAATTAATATCCCTATTTACCTGTTGCTGTTCTAATTGAGATGTTTGAATTTCTTCTATCTCCATATCCTGTACTTCTATTACTGGATCTTTTACCACTGTTTCCATCAATTTATTCTTAGGAGTTATTTTTTTCTTTTGTAAAAGCTCTTGCTGTAACGATACTAACTCATCAGTAGGTGTAACCGTTACTTTAAGGTTTAACCAATAATTCTCAAGCCAGTTACGCCCAGAACATTTCCCCTCATCAATCGGTGTTTGGTATTGCCATTCCTTGATGACTTCATCACGCATTAAGTCATCAAGTGTCTTTTCGAATACACTTCTTATTCTGGCAGGATTTTGATTCATGCTTACACCCATAACACTTATAAGACCTTTTGGACCACCGATTGAATAAGGGTGTACTAAATGCTGATAAGCTTGCTGAATTCGCCATCTCCAACTTAAATACCTAGTCAATCTTTTATGATATCGCTGTTGTTTACTGTTGTATTCAAGGGCCTTTTTCGATAACAAACCAGTCAATTTTTCTGATCCATATAAATACTTAGATAAAAATGTTCCAGGTGCAACATTCATACTTTCAATACCTAACATTTCATCGGTATCAATATCTTTAGCAAATACTATTTCATCCATTACGAATAGTCTTCGTACTCGTTGCTTTTTATAAGCAAGTGACTCATTTGGATTCTCATCATCATTTAGTATAACTATTTCATTATCTTCGTTTACATATATAAAAATACTTGCCAGTGCAGCTAAACGCTCCATAATCTTTAAACGGTCCTCTTTACGATAATAGGACTTACCATTTCTCACCTGCTTCATACTACACATTTCTAATATTTCTTCGTAACCTATATGTACTGGACTACTTTCCGTGCTTGCTGACTTCACCCATATTTCTGTTACAATATCCAAGCAATCAGCAGTTAAATCATCCATTACACGATCAACAAAAGTAGAATCAACTAATGTATTCCATCTATTTAACTCCCCTGCGCCTCTTAATTTCATATCACCATCATTAAAACGTGAAGATACCACAACAAGGCTATTACTCTTATCTGGTAGCTCAGCAATATGGGCATTCAATTCCTTATCTTCTGTAAAATTATTTTTTGCAATTGTGTCTGTTAAATGGTACATAAAACCAGCACTACTATGTTCGATGAAGCTCTGCTGCTCCTCTGTATGTTTTTTTTCTTGTTTTTGTTTCACTAAAAGAATTTCAAATTCTTTTTCTATATCATTAGCAAGTAATTCAAATACTTCTGGTCGGTATCCTTCTATTTGAGCAACAATTTCCATAATACCAACACCTTGGGATTCCTTATACGATATCCAATTTGCAAATTTTTTAAAGGAGACAGATGTGTACATAGGATCCTCTAAATAACTAACATCGCTATTAATTAACGTACAAAGTCCTCTCCATTTATTAAAGATTCGTTCGTTATTTTCTATATTTTGAAATAGTGGGTATGCCACTAATAATGTACTTTGAAACAATTGTTTTAACTGATCCATATTCTCCTCCTATTCACCTAATATGGTGCGCATACTTATTTATGTACTAATTCTTCTTTTGAATTATCTGCTAATAATTTCAATAAATTTACACATCGCTCTTTAATTTCTTTTGAACGCATTAAATAAACTATAATTTTTTTTATTTCTTGTTTCTGTTCCGGTGATAATTCTGATACCAACGAAGGATGCATTATGTGAATATGTATATATCTCAAAAAATTATCGCTCATAGCATATTTTTTTATTTCTTGTATTACATTTTCCTTCTCATAAATAGATGGAAGGGACTTATCTCTGTATTTTGCTATAAACGAGTATACTATCCCGTCTATAGGTACATAATCATTATTAAAGTTTTCTTCAAACCTCTTTATAAGGCTTCTCATTCTGTTAACCACTAGCGCATTAGAATTATTTAAAGCATCACATAAATACATTAAATCTAAAATTAACATATTTGCAGTATCTTTGAAATTAACATTCTCGTGCAACCTTCCATGCGCTGCTGTATTTCTTAACTCAATAAAATCATACTTAAAATATTCATGACATTTGAACCGTCTATCTTTTTTTACTATCTCTTCTATTTTTCTATCCAAAGAGGTACGTTCTATATTTGCTGAAGAAACCCCATGCCCATCAACTTAAGAATTTGCACTACCCCCAAGTGTCAAAAAACGTTATTCTTTCTAAAAAGCTAGCTAGAAAGGATGACATTTTTTATGAATCTTTCAATT
>NZ_JBPWAP010000108.1:0-12964 GCF_051776705.1 Bacillus cereus group sp. BceL291
ATAGAATTAATTTAGGATAAAGTTCGGATGACCACTCTTTCATATCTTGTTTAATTAGAAATTGAGTTGTATTTAAAGATGGAACTTCTTCAAGTTGTACATTCGGACTTGATAAGGCTCCATCGATAAAGGTTTGTGTTAATTTGGAGTGTGCACCTATTTTTCGTAATGCTGAGGAAATATCTATATTATCTTGTTTTGTTTCTGCTTGAACGATTGGCGTTGCGAGAGTATTGATAGGAATAGTCGCCCCGGTAACAATTGATGTTATTAAAAATCCTGCCATAATTTTGCTCTTCATTCCGTACACCTCTTTACTATTATTTTTTACGATTTTAATCGTATATGCTGTAAAATCTAACGTTAGAATTTCTTCATACACACTTGAGGATAGAATTTTTTCGAAAGAGTAATTGCATCACGTTTTTTATTTATTTTTGATAGAATATAAGGTCCTTACTTCCCCCCCATTTTAATCACTATGTTTTTTATAAGTAAACTAGAAAATTGTATTTCTAATATTTGATTTTTCTGATATTAAATCTTTTGTTTTTTTCTAATTATATTTAAAAAGTTTTCATACTATTATCACTTCATGAAGTGAAATAATTTTACTACTATAATTAAACATAAAATTTGTTGGAATCATTGAATCTTAATAAATATCATATAAAGAAATGTTTTCACTATAACTTTATGGGGTTTTATGTATTATGTACTTTATATGAATATGTACAATTGCATACTCATATAAAGTACTATCCTTGACTAACAGACAAGGCAGTCACCATACATTCCTATCAACTTAAGAGTTTTTACTCCCCCAAGTGTAAAAAAGTTATTATCTCTAAAATTTAACTAGAAAAGATGATGTTTTTTATCCATCTTTCAATTCAAGATGAATTACAACTATTTTTTTAAGTTTGTCCGAACTGGAGAATACCACCAAATTAATCCAGATAATATAGTGAAGAAGTTTTTTCTCAGAAAGAAGGAACTGATTCTAAAAATGAAATAACTTTATTGCTACTCAACAATTCCTTAATCGGTCTTTCCGTTCAGATTTTTTTGGAACTATAAAAATATCCCTTTGGATAAACAGATCCTAAGGGACAAAACGTCGAGACTTTATTCAAAACATTACGCCCCTTTTATAAGCAATGTCATTTTATTTAAAAAACGACATTAAAAATATTCTTCAAATCCAGGAGCATAACTTTGCCGCAAACAAAAAGAACCATAAGTTTTCCAAAACGTTATCAAGACCTAAATTATAAAAAGCTTTAAAAATAAAGGAGAACACATATTAGTCATATACAATATGTGTTCTCCTTTTATCTGATATTAAATAAAAGCACCCGTTAACTTAATTAGAAAGTGCAATTAAACAGTAATAGTACCATTATTCCACCATTCAATAAATATTTTTAATGATGGGGCAACCCACGTTCTGCTATCGTTTTCATGATTCCAAACATATACATCATCTTTTTGTATGACTCCATTTAATATTGCATACCCAAATAAGTCACCATTTCCTCCATCTGCAAAAAACAACAGACAATCAAAAGGCATATACAAATCTTTAAAATCGTCAAAACTTCGTAAATTCAGGTTCTCTTTAAGAATTTGTTCAATTGACCAAATGAAAAGACAATCGTATTCATCGAACACTCCATTGGTTTCATTTAATAGACTGGATAAGTCATTAGGTAATTCAACATTAAGTTTTTCTTTGATTTGGGATATTTCATCTTTAGTTGCAGGAAATTTAAATTGAAAATCTGTTGAAACATTACTGATAAAAGTCTTCCACATAGTCCGTATCCTTACTTCCCCCCTTTTTCTGTTCGCAGGTTCATTTTACCTGATTGTCTTTTTTACACTGTCTACCTAAAGAGGATAATATCAATCATTACTTTGATTAAGTCCTTTTGTTTATATATATTTATTTTTAAACCATCGTTTACAGCAGATTAACTACTACCTGTCTTTCTATCCACTTATCTAGCTTATTTTTCGTATCATCATTTAATCGTTTTCTTTTACCGGATAACATCCTTGAAAGTGTTGAATACGAAATATCTATTTCTATCGCTAACTCACGAATACTTTTATTATTCTTCTCTTTATACGTGTTCATCTTTTCAATATAAAACTCAATACTATTAGGGGGTTCTTGATTTACTATACTTATTGGCTGCTCTTCAATTACCGGTGGCTTTTCTTCCATCTCAATGACCAATGGTGCGTGCTGCTTACTTTTCTTAGTAATCAACTCTTGTTGTAATTTAACAAGTTCATTTGTAGGAGAAATGATTACTTTCAATTTTAACCAGTAGTTTTCAAACCAGTTTTTCCCCTTACATTTTTCTTCATCAATTTCGGGAGAGTATTTCCACTCTTGAATTACTTGGTCCCTCATAAGATCATCTAATGTCTTTTCAAAAACTTGTCTTATTAGACTTGGTTTTCTATTCGTGCTTATCTCCATTACTTGTAATAACCCTTTAGGACCACCAATACTATAAGAATGTGTTAAATGTTGATAGGATTGTTGAATGCGCCAACGCCAACTTAGATATCTGGTTAATCTTTTGTGATATCTCTGTTGCTTGCTGTTATACTCTAGGGCTTTTTTTGATAATAAACCTGTTAGCTTTTCAGAGCCATAGAGATATTTTGATAAAAAGCTTCCTGGTGTAACGTTCATACTCTCTATTCCTAATGTTTTATCTGTATCAATATCTTTTGCAATGATAATTTCATCCATTACAAATAACCTTCGAATTCTTTGCTTTTTATAAGCTAGGCTTTCATTTGGATCTTCTTCATTTAATATCACGATCTCATTATCTTCATTGACATAAATAAAAATGCTAGCAAGAGCAGTTAATCGCTCCATAATCTTTAATCTGTCTTCTTTTCGATAATAAGCCTTACCATTTTTGATTTGTTTCATATTACACATATCTAATACTTGTTCGTAATGTACAGGTACAATAGTCTTATCATTTTCCGCACTCTTTACCCAAAGTTCAGTTACAATGTCGAGGCAGTCCGCCGTCAAATCATCCATTACTCTTGTTAAAAAAGTAGAATCAATCAGTGTATTCCATCTTTTTAATTCTTCCCTTTGTAATTTCATATCACCATCATCGTGTGACGATACTACCACTAGACTATTTTGTTTATCCTGTAATTGAGCAATCCGTACATTCTTATCTTGGTCATCTGTAAACTTATTCTTAGCAATAGTGTCTGATAAATGGTACATAAACCCTGCATTACTTCGTTCTATATAATCACTCTTTGCCTCTGAATGTAAGGGTAATTCTTTTGCGATAACAGGCAGTTTAATTCCAAACTCCATATATAAGTCATCTCTTAGACATTCAAAAATTTCTTCCCTATGATTTTCTAGTTTTGAAAGAATGTCTATCGCAGATAATCCTAAAGCTTCCTTTTTAGAAACCCATTTTACTAGCCTTTCGAAAGTCTGTGATGAATAAGTTGAGTTGTAAATTTCCTGTAGATCTCTTTCTACATCTTGATAGAATTGTTGCCATTTATTTAAAACCTTTTCACTTCCCTCAACTCCAGTTAAAAGAGGATAAGCTATATATAAGGTGTTTTGAAATAGTACTTTTAACTTCTCCACTAATAATCCTCCTAATTGCTTCTAATACAATTATATCAATTGCTACTAATCATTCATACCATGTTAATTCTAATATATTTTAATGTCGTAAAAAGATAGCATACATAGAATACAACCATTAATTATTATGTATGTGACGGTTTTATTTAGTGCTTTTATAGCCTCGGCTTCTCTTTCAAAGGAAATATGGGGATTTGAATATAAACTAATAATAAAAAGTTTACATTGAAAAACAAGCAAAAGAACCTATGTTTAGGGTTGTTTTGCTTGTTTTAATAATATTTGTATCTAATTGTAGTTAATATATCCTATAATTAGTTTATTTAAATTTAAAGTTTGTAAAGGTGATTGAACATGACAGTACAAAAAGAAAAGGTAACAAGACGGGTTGTTTGTAGGAAATGTAAATCGGATCAAATAGTTGGTAATAAACGTGGTTATAATTTTAAAAGGATGTTTTTAATTCTGTTTCTTATGTTAGCTACACTTATAGCTGGATTAACTTCTATTTCTGTTGATGATATAATCCCTATAAGTTCTCTTCTTCGTGGTATAGCCATATTTATTGCTGGATTTATTATGCTCCTAGGGGCACCAATAACTTTATTCAGTGGATTTATTGGTAGAAAAAATATTGTCAATGGTTGTATGAATTGCGGAAATACATGGATGCCTAAAAAATAGAATGTTTTGCCTATTTTTGAGTAATAAATTAAAGTTTCTTAATTATTACTTGTTCGCCACCCTTCATAATGCCCTGTCCATGAATTTTTACTTACTTCAGTTGCTCCTTTTAAATACCAAGTCACTCCATTCCACTCTTTTACAGTGGGTATTTCCCCTTTTGATTTGTAACCAGGAAAGTCTTGTGTTTCTTTTTTCTTAACAAAACTTTTTTTATTATCAATTGTTTTTAATTTTACACCTGTATCAGTAGGTGTTTCCGCAAATACTCCTCCAGCACCAGATAACATAATTCCAGTTGCTAATGTTCCAATTATTACTTTCTTAAACATGAAAAATCCCCCTTTTTTGGAATGAATATTACATAAATAAGAATACCATATTATTTGTATTTTCTAACATTTTAATTTATTTATAAATATTTAATCGAATATTCGAACTATATAATTTAAAATGAAAGGATTTAAAAATAATTAGTCCTATTAGTAGTGGATCTCAAGTGAATAATTGGAAGACAACTAAATTATTTATGGGGTTAGAAGTATAGAACCCAAGCTTGTTCAATCTAAATTTATATTGAAAAGTTTACATAAGGGAATAAGAAAAAGAACCTGGTTTTTAGGCTTCTTTTTCTTATTTATAATTCTAATAGTCTCTTTTTGTTTACTTCTTCGTTTTGACGCTGCTGGAGATCATAGTGTTCAAAATGTGTTTAGATTTACCTTTATAATTATTGTATTTTTAGGATTTCCTGTAACAATATTCAGTGGATTTATGGATAGAAAGAACATTGTCAATGGTTGCATGAATTGTGGACATACGTGGATGCCTAAAAAATAGAATTTTATAGGTATCAAGAAAGAAAAGACAGCTGATTTATTACTGTCTTTTTCCTTTCTTTGAGTGATAATTGAAAGTAAATCTTTATTGAATTTTGGGTTTTGAAAATACTAAATATAAAATTGTATATAGTACCGATCCTAGTATTACTATCAATAAGGACATTGTAATATCTGAAATGATGCTAACCCAATCTTTATTTTGAACATATTTGATAATGTCTTTATAAAATATTATGTTCATAAGGATAAAAATTGGTAGAATCCAAAATAAAACAATTTAAAATAAATGGAAGCTGATATTCAAGAATTAACTTTCGTATTTGTAATAGCAACAATACACTTAGTTTTTATTAGTCTGTAAAACCCTTTTCACTAAATGGAAGTAAAACATGCAACATCTTTCTCATCTTGCGTACCCCTAGTTCAAAACAAGCAACACCATTCTCAACTCACGTACTATTCCACTAGAAGAAGCAACATTTTTCCCGTGTTGCGTACGTATTTCTCTAAAGAAGCAACACCAAACATTTAAATTATTTAATTTCATGTTAAAAAGAAGCAACATTCTCCCCATCTTGCGTACTTATTTTTCTAAAGAAGCAACATTTTTCCCAAGTCGCGTACCTATCTTATTAGTAAAATCAGCCATAAATGCTTTTATATCAGGTGATTTAAGATGTTAAATCAAAAGCAATTTATATATTACACAAAAATTCTTTCCCAAGTCGCGTACCCATTTTCCTGAAAAAGAAGCAACATCTTTCCCAAGTTGCGTACCAAAAATTAATTAAACTATCAATAAAGTATTGATATTAAAGGATTTCCCCTTTTTTCACTAAATAGCATCATACAAGAAAAGAGCAACATTCCTTCCCAAGTCGCGTACCAAAAAAAAACAAAAAATTTTTTCTATCCCTTGTCGCTCTAAGGCCCATGGGGTGTTGCCTTTTTTGAAATTCTCTCTTAAAGGGCACATTTTTACAAAATTCGTTTTTGCTATAATTAAAATTGGTATATTTTATAGTATTTTGATATATATTTCTGAATTTGTAGAACGGAGGTGAAAAAGATGGGAAAATCATTTGTGATAGGTAATCAACGTAGCTTAAATGGGGAAACAACAAACGCAGTTTTAGTAACACTCAAATCTTGGCAAAAGCTTGTGGAAGCATTTGAAGAGAAGTACTACATTTATAAAGATACTTATTTAGAAGATATTCTACAGCACATGACATACGAAGATCGTATTGCTGATGTGGAAGGTTTTGTCGAACAAGCCAAACCATCTTTTTCACGTCGCACAATGTCTACAATGGCAGAAAAAATAGGAAGAAAACATAAATTATACGGTATTACGAATGCTGATCTTGAAGTATTCTTATATCTACATAAAAAATGCTATACAAATGGTGTCATTCCCAATGTAACCATACATATGATGTGGGAAGATTACAAGCAATATAAAGAAGAGCTTGCATACATTCAGCATTCTCAATTCTATATCGCTTTGAAAAAGTTAAGCTTACATAACATTATCTCTATTGAAAATGGCTTAGATGGCCGATATACAATCAAATTCACTCATTTTATGAATGAGGAAACAGAAAAAGCAAATCCGTACGTATATATTAGTCCTGTTGTATTTACAAAGGCTTTCTTTAAGCTATCTGTAGCGGCTAAGAAGCTATTCTTAGATATCGCAATGCAACAACATACAGAGATAACGCTAAAGCGCTCTTTGGACAAGCAGGACGAAAGAGGAAATAAGACTCACTTTGGCGGAATGTATCGTTTCTTACATAAAAAATATCCGCATCAAATCCGTGCGGTTATCGATGAATTAACAATTACATTACCATGTACATTACCATGTACCGGTAGTCCTCTATTCAAAATTTGCAAAATGCAAAAAGGTATAAAACATACAAAACGATATACAACACTATATCTATCTATCCATTCAGACTTCTTATGTAAGAAAGAATCTGGAGAAGAACAATACAGGGATCCGTTTACACCAAAAGCTACCTATGCTCGTAAAGCGAAATTCATTGAAGTACTTCTACAAGAAATGAATATCGGTGAACTGTCTGCAGACATGAATAAGTTCATTCATGTCTTAAAGCATACTTGTCATCGTCAAATTCGTAGTGTCATTCGTGGGCTTCGTGATATGGTTGATCGCAAAGAAGGATACCCTACAAAACTCGTATATACATTGAAAAAACTATTGCATCAAACATCACAATATCAAATTCTCGATACTGCAGCGAAAGAAGGTATCTACCCTCTTATTGCGCAGCACATACCAAAAGAGAGAAATAGTGACCGTGAGCAAGCTGTCTTTAATTTTGGTCTACATTATTCTATGCACTCTCTTCATAACATTAAGAAGATGTTTAGAAATGTACATGTACTACTGAAGCAGAAGTATGTGGTACCAGTAACAGAAGAATCTTATCACCTTAATTATTTAAAATACCAGGAAGAAACGTTATTTAGAAAATATGCATATGATCAGGGTGTTAATCTCCATGCATATATCGCTTTAGAAATTGAAATGCGTGAAAAGCTAAAAGTTCGTAGCCATAAAGAACGCACGATTCCAAGTGATGTACGTGAATGGTTTATTGAGGCAATTGATAAGCTGCCACAAGAAAAACTTCGCGTTATTGAGCTACCAAAGCAGTTTAATTTACTAGAATTTATGCGTACCTTCGAACGTTTAGTACGTGCCGGTGTAACAATAACGGCTCCAGATCAGGTGCTAACCGAAATGGAAATAAAATAATAGCAACAAGCTCTCTATTTTTGAAAAAATCGAAAGTGGAGGGCTATTCGTGTTTGGTTTATTCCCCCCCTTTTTCTACTAATCTATTTATAAATACAAAACTAGAAGGACTTCATGTAAAATGGAGTCTTTTTTTATGCATTTCTATACAAATCCTCTTCTACCTATAATAGAATTTCCACACTATACATTAAGTATTCTTTACGTGTAGTAAAATATCCAATTTTATATCTACAAAAAATCAGAAGAATATTTATAAAAATAGTAAATATGAGGACAAATATGATCAAATGTGAATACTATTTTACTAATATTGTTGGAAATACTAGTGTTATTAAATTCATCTAATAAAAATCATCAATAATAATGTGAGTTATGTATAAATACTGAGTAATGTTAAGAAATAGCTATATTCTCTGAACAAAATGTGGATAATCTGAAGCTACATACTGCTCTATTTACCAAAATAAAGAAAACATGACCTATTTTAAAGGTTGAATAAATATAAAGTGATTTTTATCAATTTCTTTCCGATTTTATGTAGAAACATATAATTTTCTTTCTGCTTTTTTGTAGAATTGAAAGTCTAATAATTATTGAATCTACGGATACATTTTCTACTATTTATGATTTTTTACGTTCTAGTATCCAATTTTCCCTTGTGAGAGTAGGTGTTTTCTCTATTTTTGATAGCCTATAAAAGTTTTATCTTTACTTCTTTTTAATATATAAGATATATATTTATAATAGATTTTACTATTACTAATATGATTATTAATAAGATGTCAGACCTAATTGAAAATATTTGTAAAAACCGTTATAATAATGGTAATAAAACATATCATTACTCCCATGTAAAAGGACAAATCTACGAATCCTTATTAGGACTAGATTTGTCTTTTTGTCATTGAAAATAAAAAACAACATATCAAAAAGGAAAAGGGTTGTTTATCCGTTTTCCTTTTTGATATGCCAGCAACCGAGCGTAGCAAAGGGCGGTAGCAGGTCTTTCACTTGTTGTTTGTTATAATATAGGATAAGAATTTAGGTAATTATAATGAACAAGGGTATTAGTTTAGAAGTAGCATTTTCTGCTAAATAAGCAGAAAATAGACGTAAACAATCTAGGTTGAACGTTATACTTACGATATTAAAGGTTTTTATAAGTGACTAAGAGCAAATGAGAAGCTCCTACATATCAAATCATGAAGTGAACTACCTAAAGAAAATTATTAGGAGTATTTCTATGAGCTAGAAAACAAGGCACAGAATATGGCCGTTCTTAAATAAATTGAACATGTCTTTAACGATAAATACTTCAGTAGATGATTTTCACCTCTCCTTAATTCCTGATCAATCACTAAGTGATAAGGATTTTATTACCAAAGCAGAAGAAAAACTATTAAAACAAACTATCCTTTCAACAAAAGGATTAACAGAAAGACAAGTTGAATATGGCCCTCTTATTGTGGATAGAAACGCTTTTATAATAGATTTAGTAGTAAACTGTGGGTTGTCCTTACAAGAGCTTGTATCGCCTAATATGAGCGATATACAGTTGGTTAGAAATACCTTAATGGTTCGTGGTGAAAATGGCGTAAATTGATATATCATTATAAAAGGATTATACGAAACTATTCTACAAGTACTATAAAACTATTTCGGAACCTGTAAGACCTAGAAAGTATACAGATAATCCCCTATTTGTGGCATTTGATTTTAATCAGGGGAAATATCGTTAGATGTACGAAAAACATGAGCCAAAGGCTTTGTCTGAGGTTGCTATACAAAAGATGATACGACTTGAAGTAAAACATGCAAGGTTGAATAGACGTATCTTAGCGCAGCAAGTGCTTTAAAATACGGGTAACGAATATCTACAGCATTAAAAGGTTATAAGTTTTAGGGACTGTTCTACCGTTTAGTGCAAGAAATCCTTTTAGAAGTTTCCCAACTTCTTTCAATGCTTAATAACATTTGTATACCTGCTTGAAGTTTTGTTAGAATCCATCATCACAGATACCTTATTACTCAAGTTGGTGAAGGTCGAAAGTCCAAAGGCAAGTGAAAGTTAAATTGTGGGTTACGTGTAATAGAATGGTGTGTTCCTCTGTAGTTGTATATAAAGCAATGTTCTGTATATAAATACATCTAAAGACTACCTTTCCAGTGATCTTTAGATGTACTCTGCAATTTAAGTTTTTTAGAAAGCCTTTGTTTTAATAATACCTTGGAGGTAGTGGCTGTGGATTGAGTTCTACAAAGGTACTAGGAGGTAGTGGTTGTGGGTTGAGCTGTACAAAAGTATCCCATGACCTATATGGAATATACTGCATAAGATTTGGTGTAAATGATGTATATAGCTGTAGATGACAACATGGAACTATATGCATTAATATCTCATCTCCTTCAAAATAATAATTCGTTCATGACAATGTATGTATTTTAGATTTAAGTAAAGTAGTAATACTGCCTAATATTTAAAAATAGTTAAATCCAATTTACTAGGACAAAAATACATTCGTACAATGAATATATAATTGAGTAAGAGGGGATATTTTATGGGATTCGAACCAAAAGAAACAGCCTTAAAAGTTGCTGAGGCGGATAATAAACGCTTAACTAAAACATACTTTGCCCCAGGTTGAATTGTATTCAACAGTAATACTGGAGATAAAAGTGATGTTTGTATGTCTATATCTAACGTTACGTGTACAGTTATGCTCAATTCTGATAAGAGTAATCAAGTTAGTTTTTCATACATCCTAAATAACAACAGGACCGTCTTAGGGGACGCAGTGTGGAATCTGGTTTTTTGATTCTTTATTTAACTAAAGATGGAGGAGTTCCTTACTAAATGGCGGGATATTGTATTACCTGATTGTAGCTTAAAGAACTATCCTGTCACGCACATGTGGCCTATTCCACGCAATATTTATGATGACTTTGGGCAAATTCGTACATTTCTTAGTACCGCCTCAACACCTTGATATCCTTGCCCTAGGTAACAAAAATTATTAGTCAGATTATAAGAAAAAGTATGTCTCGATTTTAAATCATTGGCTTTTATCGCTAATAATTTAATAAACTGTCACCTAAAAAGAAACTATAGGTTAGCCAATAATTTGTATAGGGTACAATTTCTATTTCATT
Organism: Bacillus cereus group sp. BceL291; assembly: GCF_051776705.1. Classification (NCBI taxonomy): domain Bacteria; kingdom Bacillati; phylum Bacillota; class Bacilli; order Caryophanales; family Bacillaceae; genus Bacillus; species Bacillus cereus group sp. BceL291. Next base: position 11,132 of record NZ_JBPWAP010000108.1, read on the forward strand.
TACAATATTCATTATACATGCTCCTCTGCAGTGTAATAAAAAAGACATTGGACAAATACGTCCAATGTCTTTTTCTCTCTTATATACTTGTCTTGTTTATCTTGTATTTATATACCAAGCAACTGCTTCTTTTTGGCGTTAAACTCATCTTCTGTAATAACACCCATATCGCACAGCTCTTTGAATTTCTTTAATTCGTCTGCTGTTGATATTGGAGCAGATACTGCTTGTGGTTGAGTTTTATTAGGTTTATTTTTTAAAGTATCTAGAACTTGATGAATATGATTATTAATGGATTTTGCTGAATCTTTATCTAACGCAACTTTGATCTTTTCTTGCGGAGTATCAATTGTTAGAAAGTCGAACAACATCCCTGTTTCAAAAGATATATCATTTATCTTTTCATGATCTACTGCTTTGAATTTTTCACCAGCCATTGTTTTTTGTCCGAACATAATGCGTTTATTAGTTATGGCGTAGGCATAATTACCATCATGCTTTGTTGTAGATTGATAATCATGTATTCCGATATAAGTCATATGAATTTTTTCGCCATTCATCAAGTTATCTTCTAGTACCTTGAAGTGTTTTACACCCCACTTTTCATTAAAGCCAGAACCGAATTTATTATCTATACAGAATTGATACATTCCTTCAGCGCATGACAATGGATCCTCAGCAAGTTTTGCTATCTTTGCATCGATTGTAGCTTTCAATTCTTCGATAGTGTCCGTACTTACACTTACAACACCCAAGCCACCTGCTTTATGAAAGCAATCTGGGCATAGCCATGCATCAGATTTTAGTATTTTATAACGATTTAAACCAACCTTTTTATCACAAACACCACATACTATCTTTTTAAAAAAAACCATAATTTTTCCTCCAGTTATATATATCGAATAGTAGCAAACAAACCTAGATTTATACGAAATATTATGATTTATAAATATAAGTATAACACACCTAAAATACTATAGAATGCCAAACAAAACCTTAAACATTTGTTCCTCTATAGTTTAAAAAGAAAAAAGACATTGAAACAAACTGTTCAATGTCTTTTTTCTTTTTAAATGTTTGTATACTCAAAGTATAATTTTTCTGGTTTTCCATACATGTTAATTTCATTTTGATATACGACAGCTAATGTCTGAGACATCTCAATGCTTTCCACATAGGATAATGAAGCAGTTGCTTCTATTTTTTCTTTAATCTCATTAGGAATGTCTGAGTAAGATAAGTTATTCATTTTACTTCCTAGTTTAGTATCGGTAGCAGCTTCATAATAAATTTCGGTAATTAAGACTTCATTATCATCTGGATCATATATGTATCCTCGATTAACTGTAATCATATTATATAACTCCTCTCAAGTTTCATATTCTAATTTCTTGTGCTTTTAGCATTGCAACAAGTACTTTACATATTTAAATTCCCTTGTTCTTCCCTTCCGAATGCCATTATGAATTAATACTTATTATCTTACTTCATCGTCAAATTTTGAAGTTTTCAACAATATAAAGAGGCGATAAAGGTTTGCTTTTATAGATAATAAGTTCATAACTTTTAACGTGTTAATTAATTTTTTGCTTTTGAAAGATTTAAATGATTTCCCCTATTGATAATGTTGGCTTATCTAAACTAATTGCATGTTCATATTTCATCATAAATATCCTCTTTTCTAAATAAAAAGCACGAAATATGTGCGTTTTATCCATATTTTTTTATCGTTTTCCGACAGAAGACTCCTTCCTCAAAAATGTGAAGGTGTGAAACATCAATTTTAGGTGGGAGATGAATGTCGGTTGGCATAAGCCAACATATTTGCTATCA
>NZ_JBPWAP010000109.1:0-12929 GCF_051776705.1 Bacillus cereus group sp. BceL291
AATATTAAGAAAAAACATTCAATTTCTTTATATTCTATCACGAATATAAAGAAAGGATGGCATTTTTTACTTTTGGGGATAGTTAACACTTTTAAGTTGATGGGCATGGGGCAGCGTCAGCAAGTACAGAAAATGGATCTAATACACCAAGTTCTGTAAAACAATTAGCAAGATGCTATGACAAAGAAAACGGTAAGTATGTAAGAGAAGTGAGAAATCCCCAAAGAATTTTTGCTACTACTTTTACTGAACAAGCTTGTGGCGGGACAGTGTATTGGTATTTAAAAGAAATCAATGAAGATGGTGGGGGATATGTCGCTAAGTATGAGGGTTGGATTCAATAGTATGTTTATTTTAAAAGAAAGACACTCTTTTAGGTGTCTTTTTTTAATACTTTCCATAAAGAAAAGACACCCTAAGGTGCCTTCCTCCGACTTGAACCACATTAATTTTAATAATATGTATTGGACTCCCATCCAAATGGTGTTTTACCGTACTTATCCATATTTTCGATCCAGTAAAAATGAACAACATAGTATCTTATTACTGCTTGTTCATAGCTTTTATCTGTTCTTCATAAACAAACTTGGCTGTCATGAAATCATTAGGAAAGTCTCTTAATGCATTTTTCATAATATTTAATTCTTCCTGTGATTTTATTTCAACTCCATATAAGAAATCGTAAGCTTTAGTTTGTTCACCGGCAACAAAGTTTTGAGTCATGTAATCATCTTTGAAGTCCTGCTTTGCTTTTACTTTCATTTTATTTATAGCTTCAGTTTTATTGATATCCTTAACTGGATTTACAAATGATCCTGTAGGTTGTTGTTGCTTAGGTTCTTCTTTCTTTTCCGGTTGAGAAGCAGGTTGTTGAGGTGCGGGTTTTACTTCTTCTTTTTTAGGGTGTTCTTGTGGTACTTGTTGTTCTTTCTTAGCTAATTCTTCTTTTAATTTTTTCACTTCAGCATCTAGAGTTTTATTTTTGGTTTCCAGTAGTGATATATCACCTTTTAATTTATCAATCTCTTTAGATTTATCTTCCGTTTCCTGATAATTGGTTTCGGATTTTAATTGTGAAGTGGCCTGTTCATTACTTGCATAATGTTCAAGAGCGTATGCCATTCCTATTATGATCAGTAAGATAAAAGATGCAGCTGATACGCCAAATGTAATCAAAGGTCGTAGAAATGGTCGTTTCTCTTTTACCAATTGTTTTTTTCTAACCAAGGCAATAACAAGAAAAATAATTGAGGCAATAAGAGTAATTATACAGAACCATGATAGTGTTCCAGCGATAGCTTCACCAACTACATCAAAAGTCCTATAAGGTTCAGTTGTTGCTTCATACATCTTATGGCTGTTATGTAGACCTCTTATAAAAAGTAAAATTAATATACCTATACCACCAAAAATTAATTTTTTATTAGATATTTTCATTTGCAGTCCTCCCAAATATGTATTAATCTGCAAAATAAAAGCACTCTTTCGAGTGCCTAATTTCGACTTACTCCTAATTTTGATTCTACCTCAGTTAAGCTAGCTACAGCATTAATTAGTTTCTGATCAGAAAGCTTGACTGATTTTTGAGCTTCATTCATTCTGTCTTTCATTGGTGCTAAACCTTTTATTCCCTGATTTACAGCTCTTCCGGCATTACTTCTATAGTTAGTTGCTAGTCCAAACTCCACTCTGAATTTCTCAATCTTTTCTTTTAATACAGGATCAGTTAGCTTTGAGGAGCTTTTAAATTCTGTATTTTTCTTGGAAAGTGCATCATATCGATTTGCAACTGACTCCATTTTCTCTTTTAAAGCGTTCTTGTCAAGAGATTCAGGGTCCTTGCTTGCTTCTCCCCAAATAGGTCTCCAGTCCTGGTTCCAAATTTCATCATATTCCTTTATCATTTCATCAATAGTAGGCTTAACTTCATTTTCGTATGTAGCTTTATCTACATTTACAACTGGTTTTGGTTCTTCTTTTTTCTTAGCTTCATCTTGTTGTTTCTTCTGTTCTTCATTAGCTTTCTTTTCTTGCTCTTTCTTTTCTTTTTCTTTTTTCGCTTTCTCTTTTTCTTCAGCCTTCTGAACCTTCTCTTCAGCTTTAGAATCGTTAGAAGTACTTGCTGTTTCATTAGATGAACATGCAGCTAATCCCATGATTAAAGCACAACTTGTAAATGCGATTAATAGTTTGTTGTTCATAATATGTATCCCCCTAGGATCAAAAATGTAAGATTTCCTGGACTATCATAACAAACTGTCAATCTGTATATTGTCATATTATGTCGAATGGTAATGAAAAAAGATACCCTAAGGTGCCTTGCTCCGACTTTAACCACTTTAATTTTATTAATATGTATTGGACGCCAATCTAAAGATTATTTTTCACTTCACCATTTTTGTCTTTCACACTTCTTCATGTGAGTGGAAAATCTAGAGCTGTAGAAATGTGTGTGTCCTATCAAGGAAAGAACTCGATATAAGACTTTGTTATTTTTTCGTTTCATTAAGTATTGATAAACCTTGACGATATTCTTCCGCTTCAGGAACCTTAGTAAAATCAATTGTCAAATCTTTATAAGTTTCAAGTAATTTTTCAACTTCATCAATTTTCACTTTGAAGAATTCTTTTCTATGATTCACTCGATTTACTCGCTGTTTGTCAAAATACTTATGCAGTTCACTCTCTAATTTATATGCATTGTAACTAAAAATAAGTGCATGAACATCAAATTTAAATGGAACAGAGGCACTGCTTAGCTCAGCAATTCTTTCTAATGGATCAAGTCTTCGAGTAACGCCAATTTTTACAATGTCTTTACCAAACGCACCGATGTTAGAAATGATATAAACATAACCGGCGCTTGCGTTTGCGGTTCGATAATCGAGTTCTTCTTTATCTTTCTCAGCTTGAACAACCTTACCTTCAAGTTCTGAAATTTGGTTTGCAATTTCCATCTTTTCTTCGGCGGCTGCCCCTTTTAGTTTATCTTGAAGTTCAGAAATCATATTTTTGAAGTGAGTAATCTCTTTATCAATAATTTTTTTCTTGGATTGAATTTCCTTTTGTAATGCTTTTTCTTCGCGTTCACGCTCACGTTGTTCTCTTAGTGCATCTTTCTCCTCTTGTTTTTTTAGCTCGTATTCATAAGCTAAATGTAATTCGTCAAGTTTAAGATTTAGAAAATCGTAATCGATACTAACTCGTACAGTGCTATACAATTTGTTTAATTGTTCAAATGACTTACGAATGCGATTTTCAATTCTATCAAAATTTGAATAGGTAATTTTATTGATAGCGGCCTCACATTCGTTATTAAAAGAACGCAAAATAGATTTAATATTATCGTTCGTCATTTTAGTACCTTTGGCTTTGTTTCCATCAACAGTCCAATCTTTAAAGTAATTAACAGCAGTTTTTGTTTTTATTTTTATTTTCTGCTCGTTCCTAATTTCATCAAGCTTTGTTTTATAATGCAATGATGATGAAAAGGAATATCTAGGTTTGTAGAGTCCGAAGCTTTCCATGGAAAGCTCGTCTTCAATAGAGAGAGACTGTTCCAATAAACCAGCTATTTTTAATTCGAGGTTTTTTATTTCATGTTCTTTCGATGATACTTCCTCTTGTAGTGTTGCTAACGTTGATTTTTGTTCTTCAATATATTTCGAAAGCTCTAACGCGGTCATTTTGTCAACTTGATTGATATTTTGTTTTAGCACATTCAGTTCATCTTGCAATTTTTCTGCGTTTTGCCGATGCTCTTTCCCTTTGATATAATCCATTAATCCCATTTCGAAAAACTCCTTCATTAATAGTTATTAACATAATAATAACAAAATATAGGGATTAATAAAAAAAGAAAACTATTCATTCTAATTGGATTGTTATTTTGTTTACTCAAATTTAAACGTTGCAGTAAGATGCATTATTGGAATTAGAAAGGAGAAATATGGGTTTCGGATTTACTGGCTATGGGCACTAAATAAAAAAAATGGCCCTTACTATTACGTAAGAACCCCATAATCGAAGAAAAAAAGTCGTGTGTGAAACCATGTGGGAGTCACAATAATATTTTAACATCTAAATATATAGTCGTATATACATCAGATTGAACAAAATAGTTATTTAAACGAAGGAGCCCTAGATTTAGGGATCTAGGGCTTCTTGTGTCGGTATAACTCACACAATTTTATGAAAAGAAAAGAACTTACTGAAGATAACATATAAATGTTTCGTAAATGTATCAAAAAAGTGAACAAAATAGTTATTTTATGATGAATAAATAAAAGAACCCGTTTGTTATAAACGGATTCTTCCCACAAGGTTTGCAAGAAATTCAAGGTAACTAGACCGGAGCACTTATTGAATTTTTTGTAATAATACTGTATGCAAAGGAATCAATAAGGTTAATGAATTTTAAACAAAATCCTAATTGGAAAGAAAAAGAGATAGGATTCACAACCCCATCTCTTCCAACAGAGCTGAGTGCAATTTTGCTTCTTCACAATTTGGATTAGTACAGTAATGAATAAACGAATGTTCATCGTGTTGTATAAGAGGTTGATCACAAGATACACATGTATATGGTGAGAGCATTTCATATACCTCCTTACAAATTATGGGTTAATTTTAACGCAGTTTTATTTGGTTGAGGAGTAAGACAAAAACGTTAATTTAATAAAAAAAGAGCCCTGCGATAATGGCTGCAGGGCTTCATAGGTCGAGTTATGTCGTACTCACAAGGGATTTTAACATGAATGTTGTGGTAAGCATACTGGTAAATGTATCCAATTTATTTAGAGCTGTTATTTTAAACAAAAACGCTATTTTAATAAAAAAGAGCTTGCAAGGAAACAAGCTCTAACGTAATTGAGATGTCTATATATTACCATTCATTTCATTATAATTCTATCCGTTGTAGTTGAGAAATAAAGTATAAGCAATTTAATAAAAATTTCATTTTGTGGAAATAAAAAACCCTAGTTTCCTAGGGTAATGGTATAACAGCCAAATATATTTTATTCTTTTATATCGTAACTTAATATTACGTTAAAAACATCAGGTAAGTGTAACCAATTGCAGAAAATAAAAGAGCAGCTAGCAAAAGCTAACTGCTCGGTTCTCCAAGGGGGAACAAGGGGAAAGACTAGGGACTTCATTAAATGGGTTTGGGCTATCGCCTATCTATATTATTGACGGAATATTGAGTTTTATTCACGGGGAACGATGTTTAACTTAATGCATAGCCAACAATTAAAGTTAGTGTTAAAAACACTGATAATAACAATGTTAGCAGAACTGTTACTATGCTTCTAAGCATTGCTATCCAATTACCTGCTTTAGAGAATCCTTTATCAGAAAGAAGTAGTGAAAATACTAAAGGAATACCGCACGTTGAAAACTCGTTTTGAAAATGAAGTGGAGCTAAAACACGAAGGAATCAGTTTGTTTCCGGAGATTAGAGACACGAGACATATTAGCAATATCAAGTTCAAGCAGATCGGTAAGGCTTTACAATACGTTTTAGACTGAAACCATCAAGAAAAAGTACTTAAACGCAGATAAACCGAAAGACAGCTTTATTTACACTGAATTATCGATGAAGAAAGATCACTTCTATTATAAGAAGAAAAATGCGATTCGATTGATCGCTACATCTTTAGGGATGATTTAATAATACAAAAAAAGCCAAATTAACAGTTTGTAATTAACTATCCATTTGGCTTTTTATGTTTTATTTTTTAGGCATCCATGTATGTCCGCAATTCATGCAACCATTAACAATATTTTTTCTACCAACAAATCCACTGAATAAAGTTATCGGTGGTCCTAGAAGTATAATAAGAAGACCAACAATTGCAGAAAGTCCAACAACTCCATCCATAGAATTTCGAGGAACTATAACATATAAAAAATTTGAAACTATTCCAATAGTTATAAGTGTACCTAACAGAAGAAACAGAATAAAAAACGCCCTTTTGAAATTATAACCACGCTTATTACCGACTATTTGATCTGATTTGCATTTCCTACAAACCACGCGCCTTGTTACTTTTTCTTGTTGTACAGTCATGTCTAACCATCCTTACTTGTATAAAAATATAATATTTTAATTATATGATATTATTACCTGAACTGGATACAAATATTATTAAAAAAAGAAAAAATATAATAAATTGGAATGTTTATGTTTTTGAAAACTTCGACAAAATGCCGACAAAAATGGGGACTAAATAGGGAGAATTTTCATAATGAAATCAACGGTATTCTTAATATACAACCCCTTTGACAACCGCATATCGAAGAGGGTTAGTACACCTATAAGTGAAACGTTCTTATGCGAGAATGTCACGGTAACGTATACCGCATAGTAGGGCGGGTAAGGCGGTAAGAACCCTGGTGTAAATGCTTGGCGAATTGCAGTGCCTGTATTAAAAGATATGGGTGTAGAAAAAGTCTATTTAGCGTTTGATGCGGATTTAGTAGAGAATCAAAAAGTAAGAAAAGCTCTTATAGACTTTGCGACAGAGTTAAAGCGAGTGGGCTATAACGTAATCATAGCTGCATGGAACCCAACGCAAGGTAAGGGGCTAGATGATACAATGCAAGCGGGATTTAAACCTGTATTTCAGAGATTGTGAAAGTTATAAAGTAGGTTGATATTTTCATAAATAGGTAGATTGAAAGAGATAGAGTTTTTAATTCTATCTTTTTCTTATATCCAATTAACTAAAAGAAGGGTAGAAGAGAATATGAATACATCTATGAAAAAAAATCTAGTAAATTTACGAGTTGATTTTGCTTTCAAGCGCTTGTTTGGAGTAGAAGGAAACGAGGAGATACTCATTGGTTTTCTTAATGCGGTATTACAATCCTCTTTAGATGAGGAAATCATTTCTTTGCATTTGGATGATCCACATCTTCCAAGGGAACAAAAGGATGATAAATTGTCTATTTTAGATTTGCGAGCTACCCTTAATAGTGGTATAAAATTAAATATAGAGATACAGGTTCGCGACAAAAAATACATGATCGAGCGATCTTTGTTCTACTGGGCAGGCATGTATTATTCCCAAATGACTCAGGGGATGAAGTATACAGAATTAAGACCAACCATTTGTATTAACATAGTGGATTTCATTCTGTTTCCAGGAGAAGAAGACTTTCATAATGTCGTTGTGTTGTTATTATATAAGAAAAGAAGACATCGATTAAGATGTCTTCTTTTACTTGTACACTTGGTGTTAAGGAGGTATTGTATTACATAAAAACCATAAAAAATATAATAATCGTCGAGTAAGTCTATTATAGCATCAATAAATAAAGGTTTATTACATGCAATATTGCATATATATAGATTTATTTATATTTTGTCTATATAATTAAATTGTCTGTTTCTTGTTTTAATTCGTTTGTTTATTTTATTTTGAGCGCTCCAGCAATGGAGCCTTTTTTTATGCAATAAAACATTTTCTTAGCATTTCTTAGTTGATCTATATTAACTTTACCCTCTTAAATTATATCTATATTTTACCAAATAATTATATGGATAACCAGTTTTTTTCAATAATCTAGTGGATTGATAAATTTAATGTTATTTGTTAATCCTTATAGGAAAATTCATTATGCAATGAAGATTGAGAAATCAAGAATTTTAAAAAGCTTATAGTATCTTTGGGGAAAATATATTTATGATTCGTATATTAATATGTTATAATTTAATCTCTAAAACTACCCAAAAAGGACTGCCTAATGGTGGTCTTTTTTTATATTGGTGAGATTGTACTAGTATGATAGAAGAGGATTAACTGTATATTGTGAGGGTGATTGGTTATCCCTTCTTTCCATTTGGAAGGAAAGGGGGTGATATATCTATGGAGTTTTTGTTTGAGCTTCTAAAAGAATTTGTGAAAGCCATTGTACGTGAAGTTTCTGTGTATGTTTTTAGGAAACAAATTTGAGAAAAAGATAACAAAAACCCCACTGCTCTTCACCGTCCAAAGCAAAAGGGTGGGTTTCGTAAAAAATAAATGATATAACCACCACCCTGACGGTAGCAGTAAAAAGAAGAGATGTTAGCGCATCTCTTCTTTTATTATATACACAAGCTATTACTGTAATACTACTACAGTAATCATATCAAACGTACATAAAAAATCAATGAGCACGTAATAGATATAATGTACAAAAGAAAAGACACCTAAAGATGCCTTCTTACAATTTGAACCGTCATAATATGGTATTAGATACCAATTCAAGTATTATTTTACCTCGTTAAATAAAGTTGATTGTTGAGAAAAAAAGCACTCTTTCGAGTGCCTTTTTCCTATTCTACTTTTAATTTAATTTCTTTACCTGTCATGCCGCCACTAGCTTTTAAGAAAAGACCTTCAGCATCTTTTGGTATATCAAATACAATTTTACCTGTCTGTGTTAGACCGGGATTTAATTGTTTTAAGAAGAAGTCAGTTTTACCACCATTAGATAAGTCAAAAGAGGTTTGACCTTGTGTTGAATATGTGAATTCACGTCCTTTGTTATCTACTAATTTAAAACTATTAGCATCAACAGTAATAGCATCTTTTTGATTATTAGTAAGTGTAACTTCTAAAATTTTAAAGACACCTTGTGCTTGCTCTTTTGTATATTCATTACCCACAGAATCTACTGTTTCCATAGATCCTACAGCGATTTTTACATCAGAAGATACACCTTCTTTTGATACTGCTTTAGTGTCTGTTGAAGTTTTTTCTGTTGAGTCTCCACCACCAGCGACCATAGCAATTATTCCGATTACAAATAAAGCTATAATGCCTAGGCATCCAAATTTAAATATTTTTCCCACGTTTCTTCCTCCAATTATGTAAAATATAAGATTACCAAGCTAATAATAACAAACTATATATAAGGATATTGTCATATTATGTCGAAAGGAAATAAAAAAGATAGTTTAGAATTTTCAGGCTGAAATTTTGTCTTATGACCTATTTTTCTTCGCATCTTGGCAGTACTTCTTACTCATAAAAAAAGACACCCAAAGGTGCCTTCTTCCTACTTAAACCACTTTAATTTTTGGACTCTCATCCTTACCGAATGGAAAGTAGAGATGATTCAATTATGTACCGATCTGGAGCGTCTCCTATATAGTCAAAAGGATAACAAGTTGTTAATGTTAATGTCGGCTCACTTTTTTCTACAATAACTGTTCGATCTTCTGAATCTGTTATCCAATGCTTGTTAATTTTATATGTATATGTTTTATTTTCATATTCCACGATAAGTTGGTCATTTTCCTTTAATTGACCAAGCTCGGTAAAAACAGTATCTCTATGTCCACTTAAAACTGTATGACCATTTCCAGATGGTGTAGTAGTTAAGTCACTAACAAACATACCTACACCCTTTTTTAGTACTTTATCATCAGCTCCCCAATATACAGAGTATTTCTTTTGTATTTTAGGGATAATTAAATATGCTACTTTATCTCCTAACTGATGGTTTACCTTTGAAGCGGGAATTTGTGCAGGTTCTTCAGGTTGTAATGAAGTTTCATTTTCAGTTTCTGTCTTTATCTCTGTTTGATTGATGTTTTGCGTTTCATTTTCTTTAGAAGGTGTGGGGGTTTCATATTGTTTGGCCTCGTTAGTTGTTAACGACTCCGCTGATTGTCTAGCACTATACCATTCTAGAAAATAATAGGAAAAGATAGTAAGTCCAATAACAGTTAAACATAAGCCTATCCATTGTTTTTTATTCACTTTTATCACTCCATTTGAAAACGACAGGATTTCTCCTGCCGTTTTAAGGAACTATTTTATGCGTTTGTCTTTTTACGACGGAACATTAATACTGATCCAGCTAATGCTAATCCTAAGCTTGCTAACATCATTGTAACACCGTTTGATGCTGTATTAGGTAATTTTTCACCTTGTTTTTTCGTTTCTTTTTTCACAACTGTATTAGTATTTTTCTTTGTTTCTTTTACAGTTGTTTGAGGCTTAGTTTGTTCTTGTTTATTATTTGTTGTTTGGTTATTTTGTTTTGAATTCTCTTGCTTAGTGTTTTCTTGTTTAACAGGTTCTTGTTTAGTGTTTTCCTGTTTAGTATTTTCTTGTTTAGGTTGTTCTTGAGGTTTGTTTTCATCTTTTTTAGTAGTTTGTTTGCTAGCTAAAAATTGATCGTAGTCTCCTTTTTTCACTTCACAAGGTAAGCCGTCATTGTCACGATCTAAGTCATGAGGATCATTAGTTGCGCTGTATCCATTGCTGTGCCAAAATTCCATAACTTCTTGTTTGTTTTTAAAGTGACTGCAATTCTTGTCGTTTGGATTTTTTTCTGCAAATGCAGCAGAACTGTACCCCACTGTTAATAGTGTTACCGCTGTTGCTGAAGCTAATAATTTTTTCATAAATTTCTTCATCCCCCTAAATGGTATGTATTTACATTGAAATATTTTACATTTAAAAAATTAAAAATACAATAATAATTTGTAGATAAATGTAAGATTTCTAGATAATAATAGCAAATTGTTAATTCGTATATTGTCATATTATGTCGAGGGAAAATAAAAAAAGACAACCTAAGGTACCTTCCTCTGACGTGAACCAGCTTAATATTAATAATATATATTTGGACTACCATCCGAATATTTTTTTAACATGTAAAGTGAAAAAGTAGCATTAATTCTAGAATGATAACAATAGCTGAACGGAATGAAATAAGCCAGTCGGCCTTCTTCAAACGGGTCAAAAATGGTATGAATTCATTTGAAACAGCAAAGAAGGGAAAAGGGTACGCAGTGCATTTGGAATTAGCAGAAAGAACGGGATTAAGAACGTTACTTTTTACTCAAGGATTAAAAGAGGCATGAAGCTACTACGAAGTCATTCGTAGGTCGTAAGGAAGTGCAGTAAATTATCTAGGATACGATATGAGTGAATAAGACAGGTAATGGATTCAGAGAAATATAGTTAAGTCTACTAATGAATGCGACTTATTTGAAGAGAGTTGGGAGGAACTAGAACCGTTATTAAAAGGAGATGAAGATGCTACCTACTAGGAATAAAACTCCAAGCCAAATTATAGAATCAACTAAAACCAGGAACCGGTTTATCTGTGGTTTTCGAAATTCTTTTATTAAGCTCAAAAATGCACTCATTCCGAAACAAATATATAACAAAATTATTGTCCCTATAAATTTAAAAATATTAATATATTAATTATAATAATGAAAATATGTACATATAATTTTTTAAAAGTACTAATAAAAAAAATAGTTCTTACTCTTGCGTAAGAACCCCATAATTGAAGAAAAAAAGTCGTATGTGAAGCCATTTGGGAATCACAATAATATTTTAACACCTAAATATATAGTTGTCTATACATGATTGAGCGAAATAGTTATTTAAACGAAGGAGCCCTAGATTTAGGGATCTAGAGCTTCTTGTGTTGGTATAATCCACACGGTTTATGAAAAGAAAAGAACTTACTGAAGATAACACATGAATGTTTCATAAATGTATCAAAAATGTGAACAAAATAGCTATTTTATGTAGTTGAGTAGGTAAGATGAGGAAAACGTCCATAACGGTTGCTTTTTTCCTAGTTATATAGAAATTACACATTAAACGTATTTAATGAGTCATCTAGGTATAAAGATAATCGATAATCATACAATGATATGGAAGGGTCTTTTCTAACGTGTTAGTTACCTCAAAGTATATGTATCTTTTGGCGCCTGGGCGAGGGTGCTTTTTTTTTGCACATTCTGATAAGGACAAGCATATAATGTAATAGGACGAGTGCTTCGTGTCCTATTCAATGCTCAGAATAAACCCCAATTCACATTGAGAGTGCCAACAGCGAGGGTGCTCTCTTTATATTGAAAATAAAACATAAATATATATAATATGATTAATGGATTTATATTTTAATCTGAGGGGTACAAATTCGATGCGACGTAAAAAGGATTTGTTAAAACAATGGAAGGTGGATTTGCAGGCTGTTCAAGAAGAAAAGAGGATGAAGAAGAAGACTAAGAATAAGAAATATAGCATCCCTGGTAGTACAGCTGGATTCATGAATGGGAAGAATACTTATCGTAAAGAGAATGGGGTATGGAAACAAAGAAATAAATAATGTGAGGATAAATGATTTTGATTAAGTGTATAGCAATTATCGTAGGTGCTGCCGTGATCTGGGTGGCGTCTTGTTTGCTGTTAAGGAAAGATAAGGCGTGAGATAGACTTGCAAATTGAAATATTATTAGTTTGAAACATGGACTAATAAACAAACTATTTCTACCTTTTAATCATAGAATATGATGAATTCTATTTTAGAGGAGGGAATCATATCTATGGGATGGGATAATAATTTTGGACATTCTCGAGATTGTAATAGATTCTGGGATGATTTAGTATTTTGCGGTTGCGGCCGTAGACGAAGAAGAAACGATTTTAACGACTGTCATTGTAGACGTGACTGCGATTGTGATGAGTGTCGTCGTAGACGTAATCATGACCGCGATCGTGAGCATGATCATGGTGACCATCGAGATTGGTAAAGTCTTTTGAAAGAGTGCATATTTTAATAGCACTCTTTTTTATTATTTTTTTAATTACTACTTATTAACTAGAAGGATGCAGTTTCAATTTTATTTAACATTTTACAAAACAAACGAACACAAAGAACGAAAATAAATTTCAACTGTCTAAAAGTTGATGCTTTTAGATGATGTGGGGAAATGCTGTGAAAAATTATTAAAATCTTACCTTATATTTATCTAAGAGTTAGTCTGAAATAGAGTATATAAAACAATGTTGAACTACTCACCACTTAACGTCCTAACGGACTGTTTGAAGTGGGAGATTCCTGCGAACACCGATGTATCCACCAGTTATCTTAGCAGGCTCTACCCGCAGTCCCTACGG